>JALFIK010000089.1 GCA_022776205.1 Eubacterium sp. | reverse complement strand
AGGTACCGTAGCAAGTGAAAAAACTGTGAAATATTTACAAGATTGTCAATGATAGAAAAGATACAATGACTTATCCGGAAAATGAAGCGATTCAGCCAAGCTGAAGGCCATCATAGCCATCTGCCTGCAAGGGTGTCGTAGCTGGTGACCAACATAACAAACTGTCTCCGGTAATGGTCACCGGCTACGACACCACCAGAAGAGCCAGCCAAAGTCACCGGCTACGACACCACCAGAAGAGCCAGCCAAAGTCACCAGCTACGACACCACCAGAAGAGCCAGCCGAAGTCACTAGCTACGACACCACCCTCAAAATTCCTTTTTATTCATAATTGACAGACTGATTTTCATGGAAACCAGAAACAAAAGCAGGGCAATTATAAGGATAATCGCGATAAAAACTCTCATGCTGACAGTTGGTAAATGATCGAATATATGAACCAGATCAACATTGAAAATCGCTTTTGCTCCCTTCACAACAACAAGAACGATTACAGCCAGAGCGCCAAACGCACCAATCATGGCAATTCTTCCCTTATCGCTGCCATACTTCAGTTGAAAAGGAAGCATGATTGCCTGAATGACGATCATAATCGCCAGAAGGATCAATGAAACCTGTATGAGATCTCCGATAGGTAACGCATCTTTCCATACAGTGGCGATGATTCCTAAAACAGTTGCGAAAACCCATGCCATACCCCCAAATAATAAGCCGAGAGAATATTTTTCGATTACATAATTACTGCGGGTGATAGGTAATGTGAACAGAAATGCATTCCCATTATCAAAATCATCGTAACTTATTGTGCTCACTGTAAGGAGCGACGCAACGAAACCGAGAAAACCTAAAGGGAAAACCACATCATCGGTAAATGCCAGCATTCCAATTACAATCGCCAGAATGAGCAACAGGAAATTTTTTTGTAACATCATCAGTTTAAAATCTTTTACCAATAAACCTTTCATTGTTCCGTCCCCCTTATCATCATTGTAATGACCTCATCTACCGTACCTTTTTCAATCGCAATTTTGGGATAATTCTCAATATAATATTGTTTCTGATTTGTTAGGCAACTATATCCGTAGGTTTCTTTTTTGGAACGTAATAGAAACTGTTTATCCAGCTTACTGTATTGTTCTGCGTCCACTTTTAATAAGGCATAATCGCTAAGCAAAACATCCGTATCTTCATGCAAAATAATTTTTCCATCATGGATCATGTAAAGATCGTCACATAGTGACTCCAAATCACTGGAAATATGAGAACTAATTAAAATGGAGCGTTCTTCATCCTTTTCCATAAACTCTCTTAACATTTCAAGTAATTCATCCCTTGCAATTACATCCAGACCTGCGGTTGGTTCATCAAGGATCAGCAGTTTTGCATTATGAGAAATCGCAACCAATACCTTAAGCTTAGCCTTCATTCCTGTTGAAAAATCTTTGATCTGTTTCTTCAGAGGTAACTGAAATCTCTGTACCTGTTCCACAAAGAATGATTTATCGAATTTTGTATACATATTCTGCAAGATAGAAATAATATCCTTTATTCTAAGATAACCGCTAAAACCAGAGTCAGATAAAACAACACCCAGATTCTCTCTGTCTTTTGCTGTAAAATCCTTTATATCTTTTCCAAGGAGTGTAATGTTCCCGCCGTCGTTTGAAATTAATCCTAATATCGCTTTAAATGTTGTACTTTTCCCGGCGCCATTTTGTCCGATCAAACCGGTTACACGACCAGGCATGAGTTCTAAGGAACAATCGAGAGAAAAATTATCATAATATTTTTTCAAATGTTCGATTTTTAACATACATCAGCCCTCCAATATTAACTCGAATAAACTTTTGATATCTTCATCACTAATACCGCAGCGTCTGCCTTTTTGGATAGCCTGCTCTAAATCTGCCTCGAGTTCTTTTTTCTGTTCTTCCAAAAGAAGTTCTGTATTCGTAGCCGCTACATAAGTACCTTTACCATGTACTGTTACAGTAAAGCCCTCATTTTCCAGGTGATCATATGCTTTCTTTACGGTTAAAGCACTGATCTTTAATTCCTTAGAAAGAGTACGGACAGACGGAAGATTGTCATTTTCCTTTAATTCCCCGTTGCGTATGAGCATTTTAATCTGGTCTACAATCTGCTCATAAATAGGAACCATTAAGGAAGTATTAATTATGATTTTCATTCTTTATATCCTTCCTTCTTATGATGATAACAGTATATAACAGCATAAAACTGTTGTCAAGTGTTATATACTGTTTACAAGAAAAATATAGTGTGCAAAGTTTAGTAAAATACAGCCAAACACATCCCATCACGAAACAAAGGGGCTAATGCCCCTTATGTTTCTCTTTCTTTTTTTGCTGTTTCAGCTCAAACATGCGCTCTGCTTCTGTCAGTTTTTTCTCACGATTTTTTACTTTGCGTGCCTGTTTGTTCTGTTCCTGTTGTAATTTTAACGCCTGCTGAGATTTCGTTCCGGTACCGTTGTTTTGTAATTGCTTTTTAACCTCCCGCTGCATCCGTTTCGGATTTTTCTTCGTTTCTTTTACAACCGCTGTCACAGCCGGGCTGAATCGTAGCTTATAATAATCTTTTAAGATAAGCTCAAATACTTCGTAATCTTTCGGTTCTGCGCCAAAGGTTACCTTTGCTGCGGAGAGTTTTCCATCTGAGATACATTCAAAAATGCCTATCCAGAATGGTTCCTCAAAATATACGGTTAATCTTCTACTTTCGTTGCCCATAACATTCCCTCCTTCATGAAAATGAACAAAGAATGGACAACCCGGAGGGGCAGGTTACTTACCCTGTATAATCTCTTGGGACGTTCCCAAAATACACAGGACGGCCGGGCTACCTACCGGCTCTGGCATATCAATCATAGACTTTTCTCTGTGACTGATATGCGTTGCGTTTTTATCTTTGCTTCAATTTATTATACCATAATCAAGGTTATCATTCTATATATGAAAGCGGGTACCTTTTTTTGCGTGAATTGAAGTTTTGAAAGTGGAATTTAAAAATTCAATTCACGAAAATATAAAGCTGAGATGAAATTTATTGATAAAATTGAATGGTTTTGTTATAATTACTTTATATTTTTTTGAAAGTTATGGAAATGATTCGAATGAGTCATAGTCGAAGAGTTCTCCCTTGAAGTGAAAAAACTTGTTGATGATTTGATACATAGGAAAAAGCAAAGGATATTTAGAATGAAGCAGAAAAAAAAGGTCCTGGTCGTGGAGGATAATGCACTTAACCGGACAATGCTGGTGGAAATACTGTCGGATGAATATCAGGTACTGGAGGCGGAAAACGGGCAGATGGCACTTGAGGTTCTGAAACAGCATAAGGATAGCATTGCATTAATTTTGCTGGATGTTATGATGCCGGTTATGGATGGATATTGTTTTTTGGACAGGGTAAAGAATGATTCGGAATTGTCTCTGATTCCCGTAATCGTAACGACACAGAGTGACAGTGAGGAAGATGAGGTTTCCGCCCTTACCCATGGGGCGACAGATTTTGTGCCAAAACCTTATCGTGCCCAGGTGATATTGCATCGGGTTGCCAGTATTATTCAGCTGAGGGAGACCGCTGCCATGGTCAACCAGTTTCAGTATGACCGTCTGACGGGACTTTACAGCAAGGAATTCTTTTACAGGAAAGTTCGTGAGCGTCTTCAGGAAGAACCGGAGAAGGAATACTGCATCATCTGTTCCAATGTTGAAAATTTTAAACTGGTGAATGATATTTTTGGTTCGAAGGAAGGAGATCGTCTGCTTAAAGAAATTGCGGATATTGCCCGCAACATGGTCGGAGATAAAAGGGTTTTGTGGTCGTTTTACCGCAGATCGTTTTCTTTGCTTTCAAGAGAAGGAACAGGAAGAGAGGGACCGGAGGAATTTTGGAAATTTTACAGAGCAGGAACCGTCTCCCCTTTTAAAGAGTATGTCCATGCGGTGGGGGATTTATGAAATCACAGATCGTTCCGTTCCCGTGGAGCAGATGTGTGATCGTGCCTTGCTGGCAGCAGACAGCATCAAAGGACAGTACAACGAGTTTTTTGCCGTATATGATGATAATCTTTGCCATAAATTACTCAGGGAAAAGGCAATTACAGATGCGATTGAGCCGGCACTGCTTGAAGAGCAGTTTATCGTTTACTTTCAGCCAAAGTATAGTTTGAGAGAGAATCGGATGGCAGGCGCCGAAGCGCTGGTAAGATGGTGCCATCCGGAATGGGGACTGCTTGCACCCGGAGAATTTATTCCTTTATTTGAAAAAAACGGTTTTATCTCCCGTCTGGACCGGTATGTCTGGGAACATACGTGCAGGCAGCTTCGGGCATGGAAGGACCAGGGATATCCCCTTCTTCCGGTGTCTGTGAATGTGTCGAGGGCGGATGTGTACCAGCTTAATCTGGTGGAAGTTCTCCTGCAACTTGCCAATAAATATGAGATCAATCCAAAGTACCTGCATCTTGAGATAACGGAAAGTGCCTATGCGGAAAATCCCGGTCAGCTGATCAGTACGGTTGAACAGCTTCGAAAACAGGGATTTGTCGTTGAACTGGATGATTTTGGAAGTGGATATTCTTCCCTTAATATGTTAAGTCAGATGAAACTGGATATTTTGAAGCTCGACATGAAATTTACCCGGAATGAATTAGAAAAAAGTGCAGAGCAGAGTATTATGAACGATATCATCAGTATGGCTCACAGAATCGGCCTGCATGTGGTGGCAGAAGGTGTGGAGACAAAAGAGCAGGTGGACAGGCTCAGGGCAATCGGCTGTGACTATGTCCAAGGTTATTATTTTGCAAAACCAATGCCGGCGGTGGAATTTGAAAAGATATTGCATGAAAGGAATCATAATGAACAGGGATAATTTTAAAGTATACACCAATAAAAATATACCGAAGAAACAGGTGGAGGAAGTCACCTTCGAGCTCGAGGTTCCCAATGAAGATACGGTGACGGGCCTTTTTGTGACCAGCCCGTATTTGGCGGAATGTATGATGTGTCAGGATTATTTTTACTATCCGGTGGATGTGGAGGCGGAGGAGTCTTTGCTTGCTCCGGTGTTAAGTGTGGAGGTACTGCACGATTTTCTTCATAAAACAGAAAGTTTTTGTCGAAGGGAGGGAGTCCCGGCAGCAGCACTGCTTCATATTCCGGTGGAAGATGAAGAGGGAAATCAGGATATGCTGGGAATCTTCGACGGAATGATTCAGGTGGAATTTGTGAAATTTTTCCACACGGTAATTGCGGCGATGAATCAGGATGTGGCTCTGGAAGAAGAATTTGAAGAGGTGTTCGGAAGTCTTATGGAAGAACTTGGGAACAACGGATACCTGGATCAGGTTCTCAATAATATTGCAGAGTATTTAAGCGATCCGGAGATGCTCGAATCTTTACTTTTCCCGGAAGAGGAGGAAGAATAAATTAATACACAGAAGCCTTCTCGAAGGGGCTGCGGATTTATGCCATTGTGGATTTAGAAAAAAGGGGGGACCGGGATGGCAGCTTTTGATAAAATAAGCAGTGGTTTTTCCAGGATGGATGAGATTTTACATCATATCCGCCTGGGAGATAATGTAGTATGGCAGGTGTCGGATGTGGAGGAGTTTCGGCTGTTTGCCGAACCTTTTGCCAGACAGGCCCTAAAGGACGGGCGGAATGTGATCTATATCCGGTTTGCCCAGCACGAGCCGGTGTTGTCCGATCTGCGCGGGATCAAGGTGCGGGAGTTTAATCCCGATGAGGGGTTTGAGGCATTCACCGTGAAGATTCATGAGGAGATCACAAAGCAGGGAAAGGACGCTTTTTATGTGTTTGACTGTCTGTCGGAACTGCAGAGTGTGTGGTA
>JALFIK010000017.1 GCA_022776205.1 Eubacterium sp. | reverse complement strand
CTCCATCCATCTGCATTATACGGGGGAGAAACCCACTTTCTTCCCACATTCATAATATATTGATAAAGTTCTTCCGATTGTTCATAATTGAGCTTCGGCAACGTTTTATGTCCCCACCAGCCATCAAAACTTTCATTGTACGGCCATCCTTCCTCTTCATAAAACTTAAAGAAGGGACGATAGGGACTTTCCCTGTCCACAAATGCACCATTTTCATAACCATTTTGTTCCTCGTATATGCGCTCCGCGTCCATCCACTTATTAAAAGAACCGCAGTGATTAAATACCCCGTCTAAAATTACACGCATTCCTCTTTTATGAACTTCTTCCACAAAATGAACAAAAAATTCATTACTTGCTTCCAGATTTCTCTTATCCGTTACTCTGGAAATGTATTTTGATGCCCTGCTATTATCCATCTCTCCTTCGGGGAGAACCTCTCCTTCATCCACCACAATTTTTGCAAAATGCGGATCGACATAATCATAATCCTGAATATCATATTTATGATTGGACGGAGAAACAAAAATCGGATTTAGATAAAGCACGTCCACCCCCAGGTCTTTTAAATAATCCAGATGGTCAATGACACCCTGAAGATCTCCGCCATAGAAGTTTCTCACATCCATCTCATCCGGATATTTATTCCAGTCCCTGATCTGCTTTACCGGCTCATTAATATAAATATATTCCCTGTCAAGCACATCATTCGCAGGATCTCCATTCGCAAACCGATCCACATAAATCTGATAAAAAACGGCTCCTTTCGCCCAGTCTGGTGTGGAAAAACCCGGTGCAATCTTAAAATTAAAAAAGGAATCCAGGCTGTCCACAGACCCTTTTTTGTTATAAAAACAGCAAAAATTTCCGGAATGAATTTCAAAATAATACTCTGCCGTTTCTTCTCCCATCAGGAAACTTCCTTCATAATAATCAAATCGCTGCGATTTCTCCACGATATGCATTTCCTGCTTATCTTTCCCATTCACACAAAGATAAACGTGGCCCGCATTTCCTCCGGCCGTACGAAAACGAACTCTGACCTCATCTCCGGTCTTCGGTTCTGCCGGATTTACATAATTACTGCTTCCATCAGAAAAAAGAGCCTCAACATTTAAAACTGGTGTAGTATGGTATGTGTGAAGTTGTACTTTTTCTGCCCTCTCCATCAAAACCTTCTCCTTTTACATCTTACAATAGCCGTTTATTTTCTGTTTGCCGGCTCGACATTTACAGATTTTCCTTTTATTTTTACGTTCTTCATTGCCGCAAGCACATCAGAAGCAACTTCTCTGGGCACCTCCACAAAAGTATATTTATCATACATATCAATCGTGCCCACCAGATCTCCCGGAATACCGGATTCCCCGGCAATGGCACCTAAAATATTTCCCGGACGGATTCCCTGTTTTTTACCAATATTTATAAACAGACGGACCATTCCTTCTTCTGCCCCCGTATCTCCGAAATCATCCTGAGAAGCCTGCTCCTTACCCTGGACATTTTTCAGTATTTCTGCAAGAAAGGCCGCTGCCACATCCATAGCCGTATAGTCTTTTTCATTGACGAAACTTTCTACCATATCAATATAACGATCCAGATCCTGTCCTTCAATATACTGATCCAGACGGTCAAAAATTTTCTCCACCCTTGTCTCGGTCACATCATTGAGGGAAGGGATTGGCTGTGCCTTGATCTTTGCCTTACAATAACGGCGGATGTCTCTCAGTTTATACACTTCTTTTCCCACAACAAAAGTAAAGGCCATTCCGGATTTTCCTGCCCGGCCGGTTCTTCCGATCCTGTGTACATAATATTCCTCATCCTGCGGAAGATCATAGTTAAATACTGCGTCCACATCATCCACATCGATTCCTCGCGCCGCCACATCTGTAGCAACGAGAATATCTGTTTTACCACTTCTGAACCGGTTCATGACGCGGTCACGCATTGTCTGCTTCATATCTCCGTGAAGACCTTCTGCAAAATATCCCCTTCCCTTCAAATCAGCGACCAGCTCATCCACACCTTTTTTCGTGTTACAGAACACAACAGAAAGCTTTGGATCATACATATCAAGCAGTCTGGATAATACTTCTCCTTTATTTTTCGGACGTACCTCATAATAATACTGGGTAATATTCGGTACGGTCAGTTCTTTGCGCACCACCCGGATAATCTCCGGATTTTTCTGGTACATTCTGGCAAGTTCCATGATTGGTTTCGGCATGGTTGCAGAAAAAAGCATTGTCTGCCGCTCCTCATTGATATCTCTTAAAATCGTTTCAATATCTTCCCGAAACCCCATATCCAGCATCTCGTCTGCTTCATCCAAAATAACGGTCTCGATGTTGTCAAATTTTACCGTCTTTCTTCTCATATGGTCCATAATACGTCCCGGTGTACCAATAATCACCTGTACTCCTGCTTTCAGAGAACGAATCTGTTTCGAAATCTCCTGACCGCCATATATCGGAAGAATCTTTACCGACGGGAGATACTTCGCCAGTTTCCGGATCTCATCGGCGACCTGAATTGCCAGTTCTCTCGTCGGACAAAGCACAATAGCCTGTGGTTTCTTCAGTTTCGGATTCACTTTCTGCAGTACAGGAATACCGAAGGCCGCTGTCTTCCCTGTTCCGGTCTGCGCCTGTCCGATGATATCCTTCCCTTCGAGCGCGACGGGAATTGCCTTCGCCTGAATCGGTGACATCGCCTCAAATCCCATATGGGCAACTGCCTTTATAATCTCCGGTCTGATATTAAGTTCATTAAACTGTATCGTTTCCATTCAATAATCCTCTTTCTTTCTACTCATATCACAGCCCTCACTTTTGAGGGGATTTTTAAAGAATGGCAAAGGCCCTGGCCTTTCCCATTCTGTGACATAGAGTTCCGCTCGCGGAACTCTCGCACCGAGCGCGGTCGCATCTGCGACATCTTCCTTTCGCGCGAGTGTGCATCCCCCGGAGGGTTTTTAAAGAATGGCAAAGGCCCTGGCCTTTCCCATTCTATAAAAAATAGCTCTATCATCCAACAGGAAATAGAGCTAAGCTAACGGCACTCTTGTCTTTAACTGTCATCCATTTTGCATTTCTCCTTATAATAACACAGCCTAACATGTCCGTCAAATAAATT
>JALFIK010000222.1 GCA_022776205.1 Eubacterium sp. | reverse complement strand
GTTTACAGGAAAGAACAGCCGGTTTAATAGCCGGTTCCACTCCCACCAGGGGAAGTTCCGGATACATACCCCGCAGAATACGTACGGCGGCACTGGTTGCCGTGTTACAGGCAACGGCAACAGCCTTCGCGTGTTTTTCTTTAATAAGCCAGGTGATATGCTCAATCGTAAGTCTGCGCACTTCTTCTAACGTCTTTGTTCCGTAAGGCGCATGTCTGGAATCTCCAAAATAAATAAAATCTTCGTCGGGCATCAGCTTCGTCATCTCTTTTAAAACGCTGATCCCGCCCATGCCGGAGTCAAATACGGCAATGGGATCCGATAACTGATTCATAAGTTCCTCCCAAATTATTTTTCGTATGTAAGACAGGACAATCCGATGATTGCCACAGCCATTTATAGTATAGAGTGTTTTTTTGTTGAAATCAAGCACATTGGCGTATATTTTCCATTGAACCCGGAAGCAGGATGTGGTATGATTTAAAACGCTTTAAGGAAAAAATGAAAGAAATAACAGGGAAGAGGGTCGTAACTGGTGAGCTGCACAGTCTGCTGTTGCCGGGAATGGTCACCAGTTACGACCCCGCCTGCCGAGACAAAAACGAAAAAACAATAGAGTATAATTAGAAAACAGGGGGATTGATAATGGGACAAAAATATCTGGTTGTCAGCGATAATCATGGAGATCTTTCGAATCTGTCCTATGTACTTTCCATGTTCCGCGGTCAGATTACGGCGCTGATACACTGTGGAGATATGGAGGTACCGCCGGAGCAGATCCGCCAAATGGCCGGATGTCCGGTGTACATGGCACAGGGAAACTGTGATCCGTCTTATGGAGAAAATCCGGAGGAGCTTTTTTTATTGGGAGAACATGTGGCGTTTCTCACCCACGGGGATGCCTACTTTGTAAACTGGGGAGAGGAAGAACTGGTGGAAAAGGCACAGGAGCTGGGAGCGGATCTCGTCTTTTACGGGCATACCCACACACCTGCTTATCACTATTATGAAGAAGAAGGTGTCACTGTATTAAATCCGGGCAGTATTGAACGTCCAAGACAGATAAAACCGATGGGGCCGACATTTATGCTCCTTGATGTGGAAGATGACGGACAGATTATCCCGAAACTTTATTCCCTGTAACACAAACAGGGAGGAATCTACAGATGAAAAGACAAAAAAGAGTGGCAGTGATCAATGATATTACAGGATTCGGACGATGCTCCGCAGCGGTGATGCAGCCGATCCTGTCTGCGATGAAGATACAGTGCTGTGTACTTCCCACAGCGATTCTATCTGTACACACCGGCTTTCCGAATTATTTTCTGAAAGATTTTACACCGGATATGGGGCGCTACATGGAAAGCTGGCAGGAGACAGGAATTGAATTTGACGGGATATCCACAGGATTTTTAGGCTCGGTGGAACAAATTGGACTGGTCATTGAATTTTTCCGACGGTTTAAAAAGAAAGAAACCCTGGTCGTGGTAGATCCGGTTATGGGAGATTACGGAAAACTTTATGATTCCTACACTACACAAATGTGCAAAGAGATGCGAAGACTGCTTCCCCAGGCGGATGTACTCACCCCGAATCTTACGGAGGCATGCCGGCTACTTGACCTTGATTATGAAAAAACGGATTTTTCTGAAGACAACCTCGGCAAAATCTGCAGGGCACTTTCGGAGAAAGGCCCGGAGCGAATTGTCCTGACAGGTCTTCAGAAAAAAGACCGGATTTACAATTATGTATATGAGAAAAACAAAACAGCAAAAGTCATTTCTGCGAAGAAAATCGGAGAAGACCGTTCCGGAACGGGGGATGTTTTTTCCGCCATCGTGACGGGAGCCCTTGTGGAGGGGCAGGATTTTTATACGGCGGTAGAGAGGGCCGTTACTTTTCTCAATAAGGCCATCGCATACACAGTGGAACTTGACCTGCCCTGGAATTACGGGATTTGTTTTGAAGAATACTTAAAGGAGATTTGAATTATGATATTATACACAGTAAAAGACAGAGTTTTTTATAACTTATCGGATTTCAAACAGGACTTATCAGACCTGTCGGAGAATGGATTTCCCAACACAATTTATGTAAATATGACAAACCGCTGTTCCTGTTCCTGCACGTTTTGTTTAAGAAACTTAAAAAAATTTAATGAACATAACAGCCTCTGGTTAAAAGAGGAGCCTTCCGTGGAGGAAGTGAAAAAAGAGTTTGACAGATATGACTGGTCCCATGTAAAAGAAATCGTTTTCTGTGGCTTTGGAGAGCCAACCATGCGCCTTGATGACGTGTTGGAAGTGGGACGGTATTTAAAGAGTATGAATCCGCAGGTCCCTTTACGGATCAATACCAACGGACTTTCTGATCTCGTATTCGGCGAGCCGACGGCGGGAAAACTCGAAGGAGTGATCGATACAGTCTCTGTCAGCCTGAATGCTTCTAATGCTCAGAAATATCTGGACATTACGCGAAACCGTTTTGGCCTTGCTTCCTATGAGGCCATGCTTTCCTTTGCCAGAGCCTGTCAGAGATATGTACCTCATGTGGTTGTAACGGTTGTGGATGTAATCGGGGAAGAAGAAGTGGAAGCCTGCCGGAAGGTCTGTGAGGAAAACGGACTGCCTCTTCGGGTCCGGGCTTATGAGGCGAACTGATTCTTTTGCATATTTTCCCGGGAGATGACAGATAATACCTCCGAAAGGAGGTATTTTTTTATGCACAAAACAGATCAGAGAAAAATTGTGCTTGTGGGTACCGGTATGGTCGGCATGAGTTATGCCTTTGCCCTCCTGAATCAAAATTTATGTGATGAACTTGTACTGATCGACATAAATAAAAAAAGAGCGCAGGGAGAAGCCATGGATTTAAACCATGGGGTGGCCTTCAGCGGCGGCAACATGGAAATCAATGCGGGAGAGTACGAGGACTGCCGGGATGCGGATCTTGTCGTTCTGACAGCTGGCCTTCCCCAGAAGGAAGGACAGAGCCGCCTGAGTCTTCTGAAGGAAAATAAAAAAATATTCGAAGAGATTTTAAGGCAGGTACTGGCCAGCGGTTTTCGCGGGATCTTTCTCGTGGCGACAAATCCCGTGGATATCATGGCGCGGATTGTCCAGGAAATCAGCGGATTTCTTCCTTCGAGAGTCATCGGAACCGGAACGGCACTGGATACGGCAAGGCTTCGCTATCTGCTTGGAGAAAAATTTTCCATAGACCCGAGAAATATGCATGCCTATGTGATGGGGGAACACGGGGACAGCGAATTTGTACCATGGAGCCAGGCAATGATGTCTACCAAACCGATTTTTGATCTTTGCAGTGAATCGGAGACCTGTCATTTCCAGGAATTATTAGAATTGGAAGAGGAAGTACGCATGGCTGCCTACCGGATCATCGAGGCAAAAAAAGCCACATATTACGGGATCGGCATGGCGATGGCAAGAATCACAAAAGCGATTTTCGGAAATGAGAGCAGTATTCTTACCGTATCCGGTTTCCTCGAAGGAGAGTATGGAGAAAAAGGACTCTATATCGGTGTTCCCTGTGTGGTAAACCGGGCGGGAATCCGACAGGTCGTGGAATTGCCCCTGGGAGCGGAGGAAAAGAAACGTCTCCATGATTCCTGCGAGACACTGGAGAATACCTACCGGGAAATTTGCGAGGATTCTCTGTAAAAATCAGAAAAAATATGATATACTATGAAACTGTATTGATTTATTGCGTTAATGTGTGAATGATTTTTTTCGGGAATTTCCGGAGCATTCCGGGAATTTCCCGGGCAAAAGGCGCAGAAACATGGAGGAAAAACATGGAATATTTACTGGATGTGCACACCCATACCATTGCCAGCGGTCATGCCTACAATACGATCATGGAGATGGCAAGGTCTGCACAGGAAAAAGGATTAAAACTGCTTGGAATTACAGAACACGCACCGAAAATGCCCGGAACCTGTGATACCATGTATTTTCATAATTTAAAAGTCGTTCCCCGTACCATGTACGGCATTGAACTGATGCTTGGTGCAGAGCTTAATATCATTGACTATGACGGCCATGTGGATCTGGACGCCCAGTCCTTGCAGAAACTGGATTTAAAAATCGCAAGTATGCACAGCCCCTGCCTGGTCCCGGGAACGAAAGAAGAAAACACCCGTGCGGTTCTCGGAGCCATACACAATCCATATGTTGACATTATCGGCCATCCCGATGACGGCATCTATCCGTTAGACTATGAACCCATCGTAAAGGCGGCAAAGGAGACGGACACCCTTCTTGAAGTGAATAACAATTCCCTGAACCCGGCGGGCTCAAGAAAGCATACCAGGGAAAATCTGATCACCATGCTCAACCTGTGCATACAGTACGAACAGCCCGTGGTGCTAAACAGTGATTCCCATATATTCTGTGATGTGGGCAGGAGGGACTTTTCCGAAGCCCTTCTCGAAGAGATTCACTTTCCCCGGGAACTGGTCGTAAACCGCTCAGTGGAAGTATTTAAAGAATATATCAGCCGGAAATACAGAAAATAATAAGACGAAAAAGAGGTGATCATCATGAAAAAAGATGTACATAACCAGGAGACTGAACGCCTGATGGAAGGCATTTTAAAACTCTCCTCTGTGGAAGAATGCTTTGCATTCTTTGAAGATCTGTGTACGGTCAATGAGCTCTTATCCTTAGGACAGCGCTTCGAAGTGGCTCATATGTTAAACAATCGTTCCACCTATAATGAAGTAGCAGAAACAACGGGAGCTTCCACCGCAACCATCAGCCGGGTAAACCGCTGCTTAAATTACGGAAAAGACGGGTATCGCCTGGTACTCGACCGAATGGAAAAAGAAAAAAACTAACGCCCCCTCTCCGACTCCCAAAGACCAAAAAAAGAAAAACGAAAACTAAAAACCAGCAACAGCCACGAAGACACCAAATTCCGGAGGAAGGAAATGCCCCCTCTCCGACTCCCAAACACCAAAATAAAAGAAACGAAAACAGAAAACCAGCAACAGCCACGAAGACACCAAATTCCGGAGGAAAGAAACGCCCCCTCTCCGACTCCCAAACACCAAAATAAAAGAAACGAAAACAGAAAACCAGCAACAGCCACAAAGACTCTAAATTCCGGAGGAATCCTTACGAAGCCCGCAAAAGCGGGCGAGAGAGATTCCGGAGGAATTTAGAGTCTTATATTTATTCCTTCTTCTTCTTTTTCTTTCCCGAAGGATGTTTCGCCTCTTCCCGGTCAATCAGACGCTCAATAATCTGCTTCCTTACATAGATATCATAGGCAAGCTGGTAGATAAAGGAGAAATCCTTCAGGTATTCTGCTTCATCTTCCGGGAGGGAATACTCGTCAAAAGCATCCCGGCTCTTTTCCCACTTGGCCAGAACATCTTCAGAAAGTTCGTCGTGATTGGCTTCATTATCCGAAAGGAGCTTTTCATAAATTTCCGTAAGAGAAAGCCCGCTTTCCTTATTCTCCGGAAAATATTTCTCCGAAAGAGGCTCTAAAAGACTCTGAATATCGGAAATCGACAGCATATTTTTAAGATAATAGATTATGATCAGTAAAAAAACATGTTCCCGGGAATATTTCTTTTTATCGGAAGGAGGAAGCAGATGATTCTTCGTATAGTTATTGATCATCGTCTTCGTAAGAATCTTATCCTCGGGATACCGTCTGGATTTCGCCAGTTTCGTATCCATCAGAGTGGTCACCTGATCCATATATAAACCGATATCGGGGATGTCCCCGGGCAGGATGGATTCTGTCTCTAGCAGTTTATACAGCCAGTCGTTGTTCTTCTCCAAAATAGTACCTCCATTTTATAATAATGCATATATAACTATATTATATAGTTTTAATAACTAGATAGCAAGGAAAAATTACACACACAGACCGTGACACATGGGGAAGAATCATGTATAATGAATAAAACCGTCCCTTTTTTAGGACAGGAGAAAGAAAATAACACATACAGGAGGTAAATCATGGGAATATTTAAAGGACAGTTTGCCAACGTGGTGGAATGGGAAGAATATCGGGATGACGTTATTTTTTATAAATGGAATAACAGTGAAATAAAAAAAGGATCCCGCCTGATCATACGACCGGGTCAGGATGCGATTTTTCTTTATAATGGTGCAGTGGAAGGCGTTTTCAAAGAGGAGGGAGACTATGACATTGCCTCCGAGATCATTCCGTTTTTATCGACCCTGCAGGGATTTAAATTTGGTTTCAACAGTGGAATGCGGGCGGAAATTCTTTTTGTCAATACGAAAGAATTTACCATGAAGTGGGGAACGAAGCAGACCATCAATCTTCCGGCCCCGTCCCTGCCGGGCGGTATGCCGGTCCGTGCCAACGGCACCTTCCAGTTTAAGGTGGGAAACTATGAAATTTTAATTGAGAAAGTGGCCGGAATCCGCAAACAATTTACCACCGAAGATGTACAGGAGAGAGTGCTGTCCATGCTCAATCAGCTTTTGTCCAAATGGATTGTGCGTGAGGGGAAAGATATGTTTAATATTCAGGCCAATGCCATGGAGATTTCCAGAGGAATTCTCGGAGACCTGGATAAAGAACTCGAAAAGATCGGTTTTTGTGCCACAGCATTTCAGATTGATGCGGTAAGCTATCCGGAAGAGATTCAGAATATGGTAAATAAAGTGGCAGGACAGAGCATGGTGGGCGACATGGCCCGCTACCAGCAGATGGCGATGATTGATTCCATGGGAAATGGCAATACGAACGGAGGCAATATGGCAGCAGACATGGCTTCCATGCAGATGGGAATGATGATGGGCCAGCAGATGGTAAATCAGATGCAG
>JALFIK010000204.1 GCA_022776205.1 Eubacterium sp. | reverse complement strand
CAGCAAGCTGTCTTCCAAACCCCGCATCCTGCAGCGGTTTCATCTCTTCATTGGGCCTTAAGGCACAAAGACCCCTGTTTACTTCATCTGCTGTCCATTCATTTAACAAAATTCGCTCGACAGGTTTTCCCGGATTGATGTAACCAATAATCTCATCGGCAATAATCTGCCCTTCCCGGTCATCATCTGTTGCGGAGATAATTCCTTCCACATCCTGCCGTTCCATCAGGCTTTTGATAATATCCATCTGATGTTTTACTCCCGTATCCGGTTTTTCTTTATTTTTCCTGTCAGATTTTAACTTATATAAAAATTTCTCCGGAATAAAAGGAAATTTTTCAATTTTCCAGCTTTTCATTTCCGGATCATAATCTTTCGCATCATATAGTTCTAGAAGATGCCCAAATGCCCATGTGATAACATAGTCGTCCCCTTCAAAATATCCATTTCGGCGGGAAGAAGAGGTTGCATCTGCTATATTTTTTGCCACAGATGGTTTCTCTGCGATTATTAATTTCTTCATCTCATCCCTCTCTTTGTTTATTGTGAATATCCTTGAAAGTGTAACGAGAATTAATATACCACAGTTTTTTTATTCTGTGAACCGGAGGAGAGAGTATTTTCTCTCTTTTCCTTCGGAGAGAAAAATGTTATAGTAAAGAAAAAAGGAGGCTATGCTTTATGACACCGAAACAGAATGCCTGGAGACTTCAGGCAGACAGCGTAATCAGACAGATGGAACGCCGGCATTTTCATGCCTGCTACTGTTCCACAAAAGAAGAAGCATTTAAAAAGGCGCTTTCCATAATTGAGAAGGGTTCTGTTGTGGCAAGCGGGGGATCGGAAACCCTGAAGGAAATCGGTCTTCTTGATTACATAAAATCTCACCCGGAAGATTATACCTATCTCGACCGTTCCAAAGCCGGAAGTGAAGAGGAAAAGAGAAAAATACACGCAAAGACAATCCTTTCTGATTACTTTCTCATGAGTACCAATGCTTTTACTGCCGACGGACAACTTGTCAATATTGACGGGAACGGAAACCGTGTCGGTGCCCTGTGTTTCGGGCCGAAACATGTTATCATCATTACCGGCATGAATAAACTGGTTCCGACCGTTGAAGATGCGTATAAACGAATCCGTCAGGGTGCCTGTCCTCCCAACTGTCTTCGTCTGAACCTGGAGACTCCGTGTGCAAAGACCGGATTCTGCGGAGAATGTCTTTCTGGTTCATCAATCTGCGCATCCTTTGTCACCACAAGGATGTCCAGAAATCCCGGTCGAATTCATGTTATTCTGGTTGGAGAAACACTGGGCTACTAGTTTTATTGTTTCTCTCCATAAAAGAGGGCGTTGCAGTAACGGCTATTTCACCGTAACCGCAGACGTCCTTTTCTTTGCGCATTTTAAGCAGAATCTACTTACTTTGGCTACAATTACGGCACTTGTACCGCTGAAAAAGCGCAGCCCGGAGGTAAAGTAAAAAAGAAATCCGTCACATAACACAGAGTGCTGACGTTGTAGCAAACGACATGCGAATGTTATATGGACGGATATCTTTTATAGTGAGAACCCGGCGCTGCTCGCTTTGTGCAACAGCCCCTTTTTATTTATCTTATTATAACTGCTGGTCTTTATAAATCGGATATTTTTCGGTAAGTGACTTAACAATTGTCTCTGCCTCTTCGAGTTTATTGTCAATAATCGCAAGTTTGATTGCCTCCGCAACCTGTACCATATCATCCTCTTTCAGTCCTCTCGATGTCACGGCAGGCGTGCCCAGACGAAGACCGCTTGTGACAAATGGAGACTGTGGATCATTCGGTACCGTGTTCTTATTACATGTAATATGAACGGAATCCAGCAATTTCTCCATGTCTTTTCCCGTAAGACCCATCTTGCGAAGATCCACCAGCATCAGATGGTTATCTGTTCCTCCGGATACAATATCAAATCCTCGTTCCGTAAGAGCATCTGCAAGTACAGCTGCATTTTTTACAATCTGTTTCTGATATTCCTTAAATTCCGGTGTCAGTGCCTCTTTGAAACAGACTGCCTTTCCGGCAATCACATGCATAAGCGGGCCTCCCTGGATTCCAGGAAATACTGCTTTATTAAAATTATATTT
>JALFIK010000200.1 GCA_022776205.1 Eubacterium sp. | reverse complement strand
CCGGAAAGCCGATTCTTGAAGTCATTACCGGAAACGGGCTTTATAATACTGTGATCGTTGTTACCAGGTATTTTGGAGGAACGCTTCTTGGTACGGGAGGTCTGGTCCGGGCTTATACGCAGGCTGCGCAGGAGGGAATTTGTAACAGTGTAATCGTGGAGAAGATTCCCGGGAAGAGAATTACGCTTTCCCTGGATTACACGGATCTTGGAAAGGTGCAGTATCTTCTGGCACAGGATCAGATGCTTATTGAATCGACGGATTATACGGATCGGGTTATGATTCATTGTCTGTTTCCGGATACGGATAAGGATCTGATGAAAAAGAAGATTACGGAAGCGACCGGAGGGAGAGTGAAAATGGAAGAAGAGGAAGAAGTATATTTTGGAGAAGCAGAGGGAAAAGTTGTGGTGTTCGAAAAATAATATATCATGTTAAAAAGAACCGGAGAGGAATCCGGTTCTATAGAAACAAAATATTTTCCGAAAGAGGAAGAACGGTAATCAGGATTATCCATTTCTTTTTGCACGGTATCTTGCCGTCGGATCAAGAATTTTCTTTCGGATGCGGATGTTTTTCGGCGTAATTTCCAGAAGTTCATCCGTATCGATGAAGTCAAGGGCCTGTTCCAGACTTAAGATTTTTGGCGGGCTCAATTTCAGAGCATCATCCGAGCCGGATGCACGGGTGTTTGTTAGTTTTTTTGTCTTACATACATTCACTTCGATGTCGTCTGTTTTGCCATTCTGGCCAATGACCATACCGGAATAAACTCTTTCGCCCGGACCGACAAATAAGGTTCCGCGTTCCTGGGCACTGAACAGTCCGTAGGTCACAGTTTCGCCGGATTCGTAGGCAATGAGAGAACCCTGTTTGCGGTATTGGATATCCCCCTTATAAGGGCCGTATCCTTCAAAAAGAGTATTGATGATTCCGGTTCCCTTTGTATCAGTCATAAAGTCTCCGCGGTATCCGATCAGACCTCTGGAAGGAATCGAGAATTCCAGCCGGGTATAACCGGTGCCGGACATGGACATATTTCGCAGTTCACCTTTTCTCTGACTGAGTTTGTCGATGACGATACCGGAAAATTCATCCGGCACATCAATGACGGCCGTCTCCATTGGTTCTAATTTTTTTCCTTTTTCATCCGTTTTATACAAAACTTCAGCTTTGCTTACCGCAAATTCATATCCTTCACGGCGCATGTTTTCAATCAGGACAGACAGATGGAGTTCACCACGTCCGGATACTTTGAAGGAATCTGTGTTTTCCATCTCTTCTACCCGGAGACTTACATCCGTATTCAGTTCGCGGAAAAGACGGTCTCTCAAATGACGGGAGGTAACATATTTTCCTTCCTGACCGGCAAGCGGACTGTCATTGACAATAAACTGCATGGCAATTGTAGGTTCGGAAATCTTCTGGAATGGAATCGGATCCGGATGATCCGGAGAGCAGATCGTATCACCGATATGAATATCCGGAATACCGGAAATGGCGACAATCGATCCCACGGTCGCATCATTGACTTCCACTTTATTCAGACCGTCAAATTCATAAAGCTTACTGATTTTAACTTTTTTATTTACTGTTGGATCGTGGTGGTTTACGAGGAGAACTTCCTGGTTTACTTTTATGGATCCATTTTCTACTTTACCGATGCCGATCCTGCCGACGTATTCATTATAATCAATTGTACTGATCAGAACCTGTGTATCGGCATCCGGATCACCGGTAGGAGCCGGAATATGGTCGATAATCGTTTCAAATAACGGTTTCATATCTGTTCCATGTTCATTGAGCTCGAGCATGGCAATACCGGATTTTGCAGAGGCATAAACAAAAGGACTGTCTAATTGTTCGTCATCTGCGTCTAATTCTAAAAGAAGTTCCAGTACTTCGTCCATGACCTCTTCCGGACGTGCCTCCGGACGGTCAATCTTGTTAATACATACGATGAAAGGAAGATTTAATTCGAGTGCCTTCTTTGTTACAAACTTTGTCTGTGGCATCGGGCCCTCGAAAGCATCTACCACCAGAATTACACCGTCTACCATTTTTAAAACACGCTCAACTTCGCCACCGAAGTCAGCGTGGCCGGGAGTGTCTACGATGTTGATTTTTACGCCATCATAATGGATTGCTGTATTTTTTGACAAAATAGTGATACCACGTTCTTTTTCAATATCGTTGGAGTCCATGATTCGTTCTCCGACTTCCTGATTTTCACGGAAGGTACCACTTTGTTTTAAAAGTTCATCCACGAGAGTGGTTTTGCCGTGGTCAACGTGGGCGATGATCGCCACATTGCGGACATCTTCTCTTGAGATTTTCATAAATTGCCTTCTTTCTGAAAATGTAAAGTATAAATTGCTGCTCATCAGGGAGAGAAACAATTATTGACTGAAAAGTATCGTTTAAACTAAGTTATTCTAGCACAAACGAATCAAAGACACAATAAAAAAATATTAAAATAAGGAAGGATAAAGTGGTTTCGTGGTATAATACCACTGTTTTAGGTTGACAATTGGACACAGAGTTATTATACTGAATCTGTTTTCGAAGTTTAATCGGACATGTTTGCTTCTATGTTGAGATGGCAGCAGAAATCATTAAGAAAGATTATCAAAACAGGAATAAATTTCTTGATTCTGCATACAGATAATTATGTATACAGATGTCTGCGCTACATACAGGGAGGAGTAAACATGACAGAAAAAATTTTAAAAAATAACCAGGCGGTTGTCGCTGGAGAGATTATTTCCGAGTTTGAATTCAGCCATGAGGTTTTCGGAGAAGGATTTTACACGGTGAAACTGAAAGTAAGCAGACTCAGTCATTCTAATGATATTATTCCTCTGCTTATATCAGAAAGACTCATTGATGTAAAACAGTCTTATGTAGGACAGTATATGGAAGCGAAAGGACAGTTCCGCTCCTATAATAAGCATGAGAATAACAGAAATCATCTGGTGCTTTCCCTTTTTGTCCGGGAACTTGAACTGGTCGACAGCCTCGAGAACCGTAAACCAAATATGATTTTTCTTGACGGATATATCTGTAAAGAGCCTGTATACAGGACAACGCCGCTGGGCAGAGAGATTGCGGATGTACTGCTTGCAGTGAACCGGGCATATAGCAAGTCGGATTATATCCCGTGTATCTGCTGGGGAAGAAATGCCCGTTATGCGGGGAACCTTCCGGTAGGAAGCAGGATTCAGCTCTGGGGCAGGATTCAGAGCAGGGAATACCAGAAAAAACTGGGAGATAATAGTGTGATCAGCCGAGTCGCTTATGAGGTGTCTGTCAATAAGATGGAATATCTGGATGACGGTATGAGTTTTGAGCGAAAGGTCGCAGATTCTGGAAATATTAGTTAGATTGATTTAAGAAGGCCGCTCATTTTTGAGTGGCCTTTTAAAATATGAAAATAGGAAAACATGTTCCTGTAAACAAACAGATACAGAAAGGAAACCGATATGAAGATTACACCAGTAAAGGGTACGAATGATTATTTGCCGGTTCAGGCAGAACTTAGAGATTATCTGCAGAAAAAGATTTGTGAGACTTACGAGCTTGCAGGGTTTCAGAGAATTACCACGCCAATTATTGAGGATATTGAAAATCTTGATAAAAGTGAGGGTGGAGATAATTTAAATCTTATATTTAAAGTGATGAAAAGGGGAGAGAAGCTGAAGAAGGCGATTGCCACCCAGGATCCGGGGAATATTGCCGATATGGGATTGCGATACGATCTGACACTGCCATTAAGCCGTTATTATGCCAATAACCGGGCATCACTGCCTCATCCATTTAAAGTAATCCAGATGGACCGGGTATATCGTGCGGAACGTCCGCAGAAAGGCCGTTTGAGAGAATTTATGCAGTGCGATATTGATATTCTTGGTTCGGATTCTCCGAATTGTGAGATTGAACTGATTCACACGACGGCAAAAGCGTTATTGAATATCGGAATTGACCATTTTAAGGTTAAAATCAATGACAGAAGAATTTTGCGGGAAATTCTGTTATCTGTAGGATTCAAGGAAGACCAGTTAGACAGTGTATGCATCTCTTTTGATAAGCTTCATAAGATTCATGAAGAAGGAGTGGAAAAGGAACTGATGGAAAAGGAATTTGACCCGGATGTAATTAAAAAATTCATGGAGCTTCTTTCCCATGCACCATTTACCCTGGATTATGTCAAACAGATCTGTAAAAATACAGAGTATGTAGATTCCCTTTCTTATATCATCCGCACATCCAATGAACTGGCAGACGGAAAATATGAAGCAGAATATGACATGACACTGGTTCGCGGGCAGGGGTATTATACCGGAACGGTATTTGAAATTGAATCCCTGGATTTTAACAGTTCCATTGCCGGCGGCGGGCGATATGATAATCTGATTGGCAAATTCCTGAAAGAGCAGATTCCGGCTGTAGGTTTTTCCATTGGATTTGAGAGAATTTACAGCATTCTTATGGAAAGAGAGTCTTATCATCCGGACCGGCAGAAGAAAGTCGTTCTGATTTACGAAGAGGATCAGATCGAAGAGGCGATTCGTTATGCCGAGAAACTGCGTCAGACATATAAAACAGCACTTTACATTAAACCGAAAAAGCTGGGAAAATTCTTAAATAAATTAGAAGAACAGGGATTTGACGGCTTTATGGTTCTCGGACGGGATGAGAAAATTCGGATGTTTGGGGAATAGTGGATTTTTGCAGGAATCTATGGTATGATTATGCAAAACACCAATATTTAAAACAAGATGAAAGGTCAGAATATGAACGGAAGTATACAGGTTTATTATGGAAACGGAAGGGGGAAAAGCACCGCTGCCTTAGGACTTGGTATCCGGGCTGCCGGTGTTGGTAAGCAGGTGATCATGGTCCAGTTCTTAAAAAAGAAACATTCCGATACACTGGAATTTCTTAAAAAACTGGAGCCGGAACTGCAGATTTTCCGTTTTGAAAAAGCTGCATGTGGATATTCAGATTTAAGTCCGGAAGAGAGACAGGAGCAGATGCAAAATATCAGGAATGCACTTGGATACAGCAGGAAAGTCCTGGATACAGGACAGTGTGATCTCTTAATCCTTGATGAGATATTCGGACTGGTTGATTATGGTATTATTACCATAAAGGAACTTATGGATTTGATTGCGGTAAAAAGAGATTCTGTTGATCTGATTTTAACGGGCAGACATCTGCCGGAAGAAGTCAGAGAAGTGGCAGATTGCGTATATGAGATCTGCAAAGAAAAAGAACAGTGCCCAGAAATTCTTGAACCGGGAGTGACTGATTAAAGAAAGGAAGTAAATTATGGCTGTTTTTACAGGAGCGGGTGTTGCCATTGCAACGCCATTTGATGAAAATTATAATATTGATTATGAAAGCTTTGGAAGGTTTATTGATTACCAGATTGAGCATAAGACAGATGCCATTATTGTCTGTGGTACTACGGGAGAATCTTCCACGCTCAATCATGAGGAACATATTGCGGCAATCCGCTATTGTGTAAACCGGGTTAATAAAAGAGTGCCGGTAATTGCCGGGACCGGTTCGAACTGTTCAAGGACTGCCTCTTATCTTACAAAACGTGCTGAGATGGCAGGAGTAGATGCGGCTCTCGTCGTTACACCATATTATAACAAAGCAACTCAGAAAGGGCTGATCGATCATTATACTTATATCGCACGGCATACGGATCTTCCGCTGATTCTTTATAATGTGCCGAGCAGAACCGGATGCAAACTGGAATCTGCTACTATTGCAAAATTGGTGAAAGATGTGGATAATATTGTCGGCGTGAAGGAAGCAACAGGTGATATTGCGTTTGCAACGCAGATTATGTATGATACCCAGGGTGATATCGATCTTTATTCCGGAAATGATGATATGATCGTGCCGATGATGTCAATTGGGGCAAAGGGAGTGATTTCCGTCCTTTCCAACGTGGCTCCGGAAGATACGCATAATATCTGCGCAGAATATATGGCAGGAAATGTGGAAAAAAGCAGGGAACTGCAAATTAAATATTTTGAGCTGATTAAAGCCCTGTTTTGTGAAGTGAATCCGATTCCGGTAAAGAAGGCACTCGAGCTGCTTGGGTTCTGTGGCGGTCATGTAAGACGTCCATTATCAGAACTGGAACCGGAACATACTAAGCGGCTTAAGAAAGCACTGATTGAAACCGGTATTTTAGCGGAGTAAGGAAACCGGAGTTGCAAAGGAGTAAATAAATTATGGTAAAAGTAATGATGTACGGATGCAATGGACATATGGGTCATGTAATCTGCGATCTTATAAAAGATATGGAGCAGATTACAGTAGCGGCAGGAGTGGATACCTGCCCGGGAGAAAAGAGAGATTTTCCTGTTTTTACATCTTTAGAAGAATGCAATGTTCCTGTGGATGCGATTATTGATTTCTCCGCCGCTGTTGCTGTTGACAGAGTACTTGAGTATGCTGCAAAAAAACAGATTCCCCTTGTAGAATGTACGACCGGACTTTCCGAGGAACAGTTAACCCATCTGGAAGCCTGCAGCAGGAAAACGGCAATTCTTCGTTCCGCAAATATGTCTCTTGGTGTCAATACATTACTTGAGATGGTAAAGACAGCAGTCAGAGTATTAGGTGATGCAGGCTTTGATATTGACATCGTGGAGAAACATCATCGCAGAAAACTGGATGCTCCGTCGGGAACAGCCCTTGCCCTGGCAGATTCTATCAATGAAGCGGCAGGTGGAAAATATCAATATGTATTTGACAGAAGCGAGCGACGCATGCAGCGTCCGGCCGATGAAATCGGTATTTCTGCTGTCCGGGGAGGAACGATCGTCGGAGAGCACGAAATTATCTTTGCCGGAACAGATGAAGTGATTGAGTTTAAACATACAGCTTATTCCCGCGCTGTATTCGGAAAGGGAGCCATTGAAGCTGCCATTTATCTTGCGGGAAAACCAGCGGGTCTTTATGATATGAAAGACGTGATTTCATCGAAGTAAATCGTTTTAAAATAAAAAAATTGCCTCCAAAAAGAATTCTGCCTGCAGGATTCTTTTTTTGGCACTCTTTTAATGCCAAATGTATTTTTAAGGAACAGGGAGACTTTTGTCAAAACATAGAGCACCCGAGGATGTCAAGTCATTGCTACAACAAAAATTCGTCCACTGGACGGATTTTTGCACACATGGCGAAAAAATATGCGGCTTTTTTGCCATGATAATGGCTTAAAACCGCATGTTTCTGTATAGAGGATGTTATATTGTTGTTACAAGATGGGTGGGAGGATGTTATGTCAGTGTCACAAAACAAATATGGAT
>JALFIK010000199.1 GCA_022776205.1 Eubacterium sp. | reverse complement strand
ATTTATAATATGGTAAAATTTTTTTCATATAAAATTTTTGGACAACTAAAAAATAAGAGGTTTACAGTATTTTCAGCCTTATAAACCTCTTATTTCCTAAGAATCTATAAAAAATTGAATATTCCATTTGAATAGTGCACCTTTTTTGAAAATTCAGAGTACTCTTTTCCAGAAAAGCAAAGCATGCCTTTCCGGAGTAGAGTGCAGTTAATACCTTAGTACTCAGGCAAAATCTCTATTCCATGCCCAGCAAGTACTGTGTTTCTTCTTCAACAACATGATTTTTCGGACTATCCTTCACTATATTTGTTGCAACAAATAATCACTATAGTAATAATGCCAGCCAGGAGAGCAATAAAAAAGCAGTTAGCATAATTATTAGCTAACTGCCGATAGGTGCTACCCATGCATCCATATTATTACAGAAATAAAAAATTATCAATGAGCCACATTGGTCTGATAATCTATTTTCTCTTGCGTTTTGTTCTGTTGAGTTTTAAATATAGGATATCCATAATCTCCTCCTGATCATCGTACTCAAGCTGGCGAAAGGCATCCAAAAGTTCACATTCCACATCTGTTTTATTATCTTCGGATACAGAGAATGATTTTCCCTTCGCATCTGGATATTCTCCTGTCGCCAACCAATCCATAGAACACTCCAAAACTTGAGCAAGTGCGTGAAATATAATAACAGAAGGGGTCCGATTCCCATTTTCTATCTCGCTGAGTGAGCCAGATGATATACCACATACAGCTTTGATATCTGTTTGAGTGAGATGAAGTTCTTTTCTTCTACCTTTAATTCTATTTCCAATACTTTCCATATCGATATTCATATAGACCTCTCTTTCTCTTGATACAGAAAATAATCTCTGAATAATGAAAAAATGTGTTGACATTCTCCGTATTCGGAGATATACTTATCCTTGCAAGGAGTTATATTGTAACCTCATTATCATAGCAAATAAATAAGTATTACTCAACAGTCAGGATCACCTCAATCCAGAAGCAGGTAATACTTAATACTGAATCAAAGTAGGTTACAACGACAGAGAAAACGCAGCTGCAGGCTTTTTAATTACAATTCAGGATAACTAATATCTTTTACTCAGCTGCTTTTCATACTATAACATGGGGAAGGGAGCGATGCGAACAACTCATTAATAGATAACCTCAAACATAATTAAAAAAAGACAGGGAGGAGGTGATCGATTACTCTATAAACATAAAATACGGCAAAAGCCAACGATAAGAAGATTATGGGAGGTAACATAATGAAAAGAAATATTATTAATGTTGACGAGGTTGGACACTACGTTTTACTGGAAGGGTTCAATAATTTAAACGAAAAATCCTTTTTCTTTATTTCATCGGTTTCCCGGCACAAAATTATATTTACTAATAAGGTTCCGCATTGTAATGACAGTTATGCTATTTATGCAAAAAAAGTAAATGAAAATTATGCTTTGGTTAAAAATGAAACTCTTTATCGGGCTATCCATGAATGGAAATTAGAAGGAACACCATTTTTGTGGGTTAGCGCTTCTTCGAGCTATATTCCTATTAACGACTAAATCTATGAGATAAATGGAGAAATCCGCTCATTTAATGTAAGTAGTATCTCAATTCTATAAATCTCCAAATCAAGATAAAACAACTTGGTTTGGAGGTTTATTATTCGCCACAATTATCTGAACTTTTGATTCGTTTGACCATAACCATATCGGAGGAACAGTTAGATATAAAAAAACAATACTACTCATCTAACTGAAATATATCATGGATAATATTAAATTAATCGCTGATTTAATATTAAGTGGTGCTACGACCATAACGCAATTGAACGAATCAGTTAAAAATGGTACAATATTAATCGACATCCCAGCACTTGTAAATGAAATTGAAATGAGAGAACGAGAACATATTCTAAAAAAGCATCCTAATGAAATTTATCAGGGAAACGACGGAAACTGGTATACATATCTTCCTGATTCGGTAAAAGGGCGGAGAAGAATCAAGCGGAAACATAAAGAAGATCTCGAAAGTGCCATTATTGCTTATTATCGCGAAAAGGAACACAGTCCAACAATCAAAGATGTTTTTGATGAGTGGAATGACCGACGTTTGCGCAACGAATTAATCACACCTGCCACACACCTGCGTAATCAGCAGACATTTGAACGTTGTTATGACACATTCGGCAATCGCAAAATTAAAGAAATTTCGTGCGCAGAGTTAACAGATTTTCTCGAAGATCAGATTCGAATTAAAAACCTTTCCTCGAAGGCTTTTTCAGGCTTGAAATCTATCACTGAAGGCTTTTTGAAACGTGCAAAAAAGCGCGGGCTTATCAACTTCTGCATAAATGATTTCCTCGATGACCTAGATATTTCTGACGTGGCTTTCCATAAAGAAAAAAAAGAAGAATCAAGAGAGGTATTCAATACTACTGAACTTCCTCTTCTGATTGATTATCTTTCCAAAAATCCAGATATCCATAACCTGGGGATTTTATTAATGTTAGTTACAGGAGTAAGGGTCGGAGAGCTTGTATCCTTAAAATATGAGGATTTTGAGGATGAAACCACATTCCATGTTAGAAGAACAGAAACTCGATTCACGGATGAAAATGGAAAATACCACAGAGAAATTTCATCTGCTCCAAAGACCGCTGCAGGAGTCCGAGTTGTTTATATCCCCAGAAGTTACTCCTGGATTTTAGGAAAAATTCGCCAAATCAATCCCTGCACAGAATATCTTTTTGTTAGAAATGGAAAGCGCATGAGTACAGATGCCATCCGTAAACGCATGTACAGGATCTGTGACAAGATTGGTATTCCAAGAAGGGCACCACACGCCTGCAGAAAAACATGTGCAACTGTAATGCTCGATAATCAAATTCCAGAAAAAGTAATTATTGGACAGTTGGGTCACACTAATATATCATGTACGGAGCAGTTTTATTATAAGGACAGAAAAACTCCGAAAGAAAAAAGAGCACTCATTGATAATATTCCTGAATTTGAAATAAAGGAATCTTGACTCGAAAAGAAGGTGCAAAAAATACTCCTTATTTTAGGATGAGCCCTTGAGTCCCTCTTTGAGTCC
The DNA here is from genome assembly GCA_022776205.1 of Eubacterium sp. Taxonomy (GTDB): domain Bacteria; phylum Bacillota; class Clostridia; order Lachnospirales; family Lachnospiraceae; genus Anaerobutyricum. Next base: position 4,802 of record JALFIK010000199.1, on the reverse strand, counting down.
CTTCAATTCAGGGTATAAAAAAACCCGCTAAATAAGCGGGTATGAAGTCGAGGCGACGGGACTCGAACCCACGGCCTCTGCGTCCCGAACGCAGCGCTCTACCAAACTGAGCCACGCCTCGCTGTCACGAATGATATAATACCAAAACAGGTTAATAATGTCAAGTATTATTTAGGAAAAATCAATAAAGATTTCAGGTGGAACAGATGTCCGAATCTATTCCACCTGATTTATTATTATAGTGATAGAGAAAAACTAATTTTTCTGTTTCTTTTCTCTGATACCCGTTTTATTTTGCTCTGATTTTTATCCAGTCTTTTTTCAGTAATTTTTTATTCTCCTTTCTTTTTTTCAGCGGAAGATAAATACACACTGCAAGTAAAGAGCCGGCGAAAAGCAGAACATATATCCAGGGATTGTTGTCGTCTCCCGTTTTTGCCGGTGAGGTTCTGGTCGATGTTGTTTCCCGGTTTATATTGATTTTATCTTCATCTGTCATTTCCGGGGTATCCGGGATTTTTGTATTGTCCTTATTTTTTCCTTCAACCGTTATTTCATTTTTTAATCCTTTTTGGGAAGTAATCTTTGTTTTTACTTTTCCTGTATAAATCAGCTGAATGGAATCACCGGCATTCAACTTTTCAATTTGAACTTGTCTGTTTCCGGTTTTCTCAATGACAGCTTTTTCTCCGGATGTGGTTTTAATTTTTTGTCCGGTTTTATACCGGAAGTTTTCAAAGTCGATGTAATGGGTCAGCTTCTCTTCCGGCTGTTCTTTTACCATGACATGATGTGCCGGTGCATTTCCTTTGTTGGTTACGGTAAGGGTAAATGTTACGGTGTCTCCGGCATGGTAGGTACCACTGTTCCGGTTTCCACTGTAGCGACCATTTTTCAGGGTAATTCCTGTTGTTTTATCAGCAGATTTTGCCACGCACAAATCCGGGATTCCAATTTTTATCCTGTCATTATCTGTCATCTCCGGAGTATCCGGAACAGTCTGTTTTTCTTTATTTCCATTTTCATCTCCTGTTTCATATTCTGCATTTACTTTTACCGTGTTATTAAGACCATTGTTTCTCTTTACACCGGTCTTAATTAATGCCGTCAAATGAAAGGCCACGCTGTCGCCCGCTTTTAAGTGGTTAAGTGTAAGGGCAAAACTGCCTTCCTGCTTTTCTAAATCTTTTCTTCTTTGTGCCGAAATCTGATCTTTGTTTTTTGTCACAAAGATTCCGTCAGCCAGAGCAATGGTTTCTGTCCGGATTACTTTTAGAAGCTCTTCATCCATCTTATCCTGAATACGGAGATCATACAGATCTGCTGTTCCGCTGTTTGTGACAGTTATAGTGTAGTCAAGAGCATCGCTGTACTCGTAGGTCCCCTGTTGTTTTATACCATCGTAACGACCATTTACCAGCTGAACACCTGTTGTTTTGTCTGCCAGTTTTGCGATTTTAACATTCGGAGTTCCCGGAATGTGAATACGATCATCATCTTGCATATATTCTGTCTCTGCAACTGATGTATAGTTTTCTGTTTTTTCAAAGGCTTCTTCCGGATCCATATTCGCAATTGTCTGATATGCTTTCTCAATAGCCCGTTTCGTTTCTTCTGAGAAAATACCCACCTGTATTTCTTCCGGTTCGGAATCATCTTTTTCAGGGTACTCAGGTTCCGTGGATTCTTCTCCGATTTCTGAATCTGCTTCCCAGAGGGCAAACAGATCTACATTCCCTTCCGGCATCTGGTACCGGTCTTTTGGCAGATAGTCAATCTCTTCATTTTCCGCTTTTTTTGTCCATCCTTTAAACTGATAGCCCGGACAGGTAAAACATGTTTCATCGATTTTTATTCTTGTTCCGGCATAACATGGGGTTTCCTTGTCCGTTTTTACATCTTCCGGATTTTCACGATCATCCGGATAATTAGAATGATAGATCAGTTTATATTTTTCTACAGTACTTGTCCACTGAGCGTACAAGACGGTATTCTCTTTTACCTCCATGTCATCTCCCGGCTGATAAGTTGTTCCGCTGCCGTCAGCCTTCGTGTTCCATCCGGTAAATCCGCTGTCCTTTTTATTAAATGGATTGCCATCGATTTTTATTGTGGCACCGGAAGTAACCGGTGTCTGGGCGTCTGTAGTTTGTTCTTCCTCTTCCTGGTTAGAAGAATAAATTACTGTGTTTGTCACATTTTTTTCCCAGATGGCATAGTAATGCAGATCTTTTTCCCCCACCATGGTTTCTTCACCCGGCTTATACATTTTTCCTGTCCTGTCGGCCTTTGTATTCCATCCGACAAAAGTATACCCGGAATATGCGAAAGGATTCCCTGCAAGCCGGGCAGATGTACCTTTTTCATAAGGAACCCCGGAATCTACCGAATATGCAGATGTTCCGTTATTGGCATGATAATATACTCCATATTTTTGCAAATCTTCCGCATTTTGCGGATCTTCTTCCCAGATAGCATAGAGGATTCCATCTGAATTGATTTCTTTGAAATCTCCCGGGTTATATATTTCTCCCGACCCATCCGGGCGGGTATTCCAACCCACGAAATGGAAAGATTTTTTCCCGTTTTCATATGAAAAATCATTTCCGTCAATCCGAATCGTGGTCCCGGTCTCGCATGGTGTCTGCCCGTCAATTCTCCTTAAACCACTTGGATTGTTCGCATCATATATAAGCTTGTATTTCGGAATTTTCTGCCACTGAGCATATAGATGCACAGTTTTTTTCGGGAGGATCAGGGTATCTTCCGGCATATAGGATATGCCACTGCCGTCTTTTTTCGAATTCCAGCCGGTAAACACATATCCGGAATACAGGAATCGATTTTCGTTTACATCGATGCGTGTGTTTGCCGATGCCGGACTCTGCTCATCTGTTTCCAATTGATTTTCCCTGTTGTTGGAATGATAGATCAGACGATATGACGGAACTTCCCCATCAATGCCGGGAACCTCCTCATAACTCTGTCCTGTTTCTGTTTCGGCTTCCTCTTTTCCCTCAATGTACTCCTCGTCCCCCTTTTTATATTTTGCCTGTAAAATAACCACATTTTGAAGATCAAACAAATTGCCCACGTCCATGCGGACTTTTCCTGACAGGCTGACATTGACAGCATCTCCTGCTGCCAGGAAATCCAGTTCCAAACATTCTTTTTCTTTTAACCGGGTCCGGACCTTTCTTCCCTGAAGGGATGTATAATCCTGTTGCACAAAGGTGACACTGTCCTTTTCGAGAGCCTGGGCAAGCTCAGGGCTCATCTGGTCTTTTAGGATCAGATGATAAAGGTTTGCCGTTCCGGCATTTGTAACAGTAATTTTATAAGTCACTGTACTGCCGTTTTGATATACTCCGGCAATTTTTGTTCCAGCTTCATAACGTCCGTCTTTTAAATCTGCTCCTTTTGTCCTGTCGGCCAGTTTTGCTGTTCTTGCATCGGCTCTGCCCGGAATGGAGATTGTGTCTTCATCATCGTCTTCTCCCGTCTCTTTATCCATATTACCGTCAAAATACCAGCTATTCATGCTGACTTTATTAAGAAGCCCATAGAGATTGGCCATACCGGGGAGAATCTTTACCCGGTAAATAAGAGAAACATAGTCTCCAGCAAAAAGCCGGTCTGTGCCATCACCATCTTTTCCCGTTGTACACAGTTTTATCTCATCGGAAGATTGTTTTACTGCAGTAATTTTTTGCCCGGATGCTGTGGTCAGAAGACATTTTCCTTCTTCCGGATCCGGAAGAAGGAAAGAAGCACTTTCTTTTTCGATGACGTTCCCAAGTTCTTCACTGATCACATCTTTTACAGTGATATTTTTCAAGGCTGCTGTTCCGGTATTTTTCACCAGTATCGTAAAATCAACCGTTTCTCCTGCCTGATAAACACCGGGAATTTTCTCCCCGGAATGAATTTCTCCATTTTTTATGGTAATTCCTCTGGTTCCTGGTGCTGTCTTTACCACATTTTCTCCCGGTACTCCCGGAATATTGATGGAGTCTGTATCGGTAACGAGACTGTTCCCGTCAGCATCCTTTAAATGCTCTGTCGGAACATTGACAAGACGAAATCCTCCTGTATCCGGGTCATTATTATTATACTGAGCCTGTCCGTAAACATCATTCGGAAGTTTCCATGCATCCCTGGCATCTTCTTTGATTTTGCCCCTTACATGAACTTCGACACTGTCTTCTTCCATTAAGTGCTGAAGAATGAGAACCAGATCCGAATCCGGGGACAAAGCCGCACTGATGATGTCTCCATTCTTGGTTTTTATTCTACCGGATGATGGTACAACAAAAGAAGCCGTTTCCATATCCATATATTTTGACAAACGCTGCCCATAAGCATCGTTTTCCCGGTCCATGTCATCTGTGAGAGTAATATTATAAAGCGGAACATTTCCTGTATTGGTGACACGAATGGTATAATCCACTACCTCCCCTGCCCTGTAGGTTCCTCCTTGTTTCTTTTTGATATATCGTCCGGATTTTGAATCAAAAGGAACTTCTTTTCCCGCTTCATCGGTTGTTCGATCCGCAATTTTTGACACAGCAAAGGACGGATTCATGGACTGATTAAATGCAGAAAGTGTATAAGAAAGTACTGCCTGCTCCTGCTTCCCGCTATAAGACAGGTTTATTTCGTAAATTCCTTCTCCTTTTACATGATCAGTGGCTCCTCCTGTCTCTTCTGCTATATATTTGCCGATATATAGTTCATGACCGGGAGTACTTTCCCCGATGCCATCGTTATTTGTTGTAATCTCATCAACCACTGTTCCTTTT
>JALFIK010000112.1 GCA_022776205.1 Eubacterium sp. | reverse complement strand
TCTCGGACATTGTTTAAACTCCTTCAAATGTTTTATCTTATTCCTTTATACGGGATATGATTTATTTTCCTCGTCAGCTTTTGCCGGGTCAATCTTGTTCTCCTGCGCTGCTCTGTATTTGAAGAATTCCGTTGCAACCTGCGGGAAAAGGGCATAAGTAAGTACATCTTCATCCTGCTCTTTCCACTGGCTCATTTCTGCTTCAATCTTCTCAAGTCCCGGCTCTAAAAGATCGGCCGGCCGACAGGTAATCGGTTCTTCCTCCCCGATTGCCTTCTTTTGTACTTCCGGATTCACAGGTTTCACCGTCTGACCATATTCTCCCCTTAAAAGAGCCCTGGACTCATTTGTGATCATCTTATACCGCTCACCTGTCAAAACATTTAATACCGCCTGAGTTCCGACAATCTGACTTGACGGTGTAACAAGAGGCGGTTCCCCAAAATCTTTACGGACTCTTGGCACTTCCTCAAGCACTTCGTAAAATTTATCAGAAGCCCCCTGCTGCTCTAACTGAGATACCAGGTTGGAAAGCATCCCTCCCGGCACCTGATACATAAGTGTTTTGATGTTGACACCGAGTACTTTTGGACTCATCAGGCCATTCTCCAAATCTTTCTCCCGGATCGGGCGGAAATAATCCGCAATTTCTCCGAGAAGCTTCTGATCAAATCCCGTATCATACGGCGTTCCCCGGAATGTTTCAACCATGACTTCCGTAGCCGGCTGACTAGTTCCCATGGCAAACGGAGACATGGCTGTATCAATAATATCCACGCCTGCTTCCACAGCCTTTAAGTAAGTCATTCCTCCCACACCACTTGTGTAATGGGTATGAAGTTCTACCGGGATATGGGTTGATTCTTTTAACGCTGTCACAAGACGGGTTGCCTCATACGGGACAAGGAGCCCGGCCATGTCTTTAATACACAAAGAATCCGCACCCATCTGTTCAATCTGTTTCGCCGTCTTCTTCCAGTAATCCAGATTATAGGCGTCTCCAATCGTGTAGGACAGAGCCACCTGGGCATGCCCGCCCTCTTTCTTCGTCGCATTGACAGCGGTCTCAAGGTTTCTCAAATCGTTCAGGCAGTCAAAAATACGAATGATATCAATACCATTTGCGATAGACTTCTGCACGAAATATTCTACCACATCATCGGGATATGGTTTATATCCAAGAATGTTCTGTCCCCGGAAAAGCATCTGCAGCTTTGTATTTTTAAACCCGTCTCTTAACTTTCTAAGTCTTTCCCACGGGTCCTCTTTTAAAAATCTCAGGCAGGAATCAAAAGTTGCTCCTCCCCAGCATTCTACCGCATGATACCCCACCTTGTCCATTTTGTCAACAATCGGCAGCATCTCATCTGTCGTCATGCGGGTCGCAATCAGAGACTGATGCGCATCACGGAGAACCGTTTCCACGATTTTGACCGGTTTTTTTTCTATTTCTGCCATAATAAATATTCTCCTTCATTTCTAACAAAAATGCAATCTTTTTTTCTTACTATATCAGAACTGATCTGCCTATACACCAAATATTGCCATAAAAGTACCTGCCGCAACGGCGGTTCCAATAACACCTGCCACATTCGGTCCCATTGCATGCATCAGCAGGAAATTTGTCGGATCTGCCTCCGAACCAACCTTCTGGGAAACTCTTGCCGCCATCGGCACAGCAGATACTCCTGCAGAGCCAATCAACGGATTTACTTTTCCTCCGGTTACCTTACACATGATCTTTCCGAACAAGACACCTGCTGCCGTACCGACGGCAAAAGCGATCAAACCGAGAATTACAATTTTAATTGTACTCACTTTTAAAAATGCTTCCGCACTTGTCGTTGCACCTACGGACGTGCCAAGAATAATTACAACAATATACATCAGTGCATTCGATGCCGTCTCGGAAAGCTGTTTTACCACGCCGGATTCCCGGAAAAGATTTCCCAGCATAAGCATACCGACTAACGGTGCCGTTGTCGGCAATACCAGACAGACAACAATCGTAACAACGATCGGGAACAAAATCCGTTCTGTTTTTGAAACCGGTCTTAACTGCTCCATCTTGATTTTCCGTTCTTCCTCTGTCGTAAAGAGTTTCATGATCGGCGGCTGGATGATCGGCACGAGAGCCATATAAGAATAAGCAGCCACCGCAATCGGTCCCATCAGATCCGTCTGTCCGAGTTTTCCTGCAAGGAAAATAGATGTGGGACCATCTGCTCCACCGATAATGGAGATTGCGGCTGCGGCTTTTCCATTAAATCCCATTATCATGGCAAGAAAATACGCACTGTAAATACCAAACTGAGCTGCAGCTCCCAGAAGAAAACTCATCGGATTGGCAATCAGCGGTCCAAAATCCGTAAGAGCCCCCACGCCAAGGAATATCAGGGACGGGAGAATGCTCCACTCATCCAACAGGTAAAAATAATGTAACAAACCGCCTTCTTCCATAATTGGCGGATATAAATTGACAAGCAGCATGCCAAAGGAAATGGGAACCAGCAAAAGAGGCTCATATTCCCTGACAATGGCCAGATACAAAAAAACCAGGGCAACCAGAATCATAATAAAATTACCTGGCTTTAAAAATGCAAATCCGGTCTGCGCTGCAAGATTCGTCATTGTCTCTGCAACATAACTCATAAATCTTCCTCCGTATCGCCCCGCATTAATTCATTGTTGCCAGCACGTCTCCGCCTTCCACCATATCTCCGACGGATACTTCCACGCTGGCAACCACACCGTCTTTCGCTGCACAAATCTCATTTTCCATCTTCATCGCCTCAAGCACAACGATTGCCTGCCCTTTTTTTACAGATGTTCCAGGCTGCGCCTTGATTGCGACTATCTTACCAGGCATTGGTGCGGTAACCTTAACTGCTCCTGCACCTGCTGCAGCCTTTTTCACCGGTTTTACTGCCGGGGCCGGAGCTTTGACTGGCGCGGATGCTGTACTGCCTTCTCCGTTTAATTCTTCCACTGTCACATCATAAGCAGTTCCGTTTACTGTGATTCTATAATTTTTCATTTCATATCCTCCTAAATAATCCTATCTTCTTTTTACCCTTCTGATGGAACGGACCACAAGCTGGTCTTTGCTGACAGTCCCTCCCATCGATGCGATGATGGCCGCTGTGATCACTGCCACCAGTTCGCTATCATCCTCCGGGGAAATTTCTTCCGTTTCTTCTTCGAGTACGGGACGTTTCGGTGCAGGTCTTTCTTCTGTATTCTGTTTCTTTTTTCTGTGGGAAAACATCCGTTTCCATTTTGCTTCCAGACCGGGAACATAAACAAACAGAGAAATGATCAGGGATATACAAATAAGCACAACAAATACCGTTCCCATACCCATCAGGGTATTTAGTAACGCTGTTGAAAATACATTCATTTTCTCACCTCTTTTATATTGCCGGATGTTTCTTTTCCGGAACAGATCCTTTCTTTGTATAAAGCATTTCAAAAGCTGCAATCAGCCGTTTTCTCGTGGCATCCGGTTCAATAATGTCATCCACATATCCCCTTTTTGCCGCAGCAAGAGCACTGCTCTGGCTTTCCTCATATTCCTGCGCCTTCTCCTGTATGAAGGAAATCTGGTCCGTACTGCCTGAAATTTCTTCCGCATACATAATTCTTACTGCCTGCTCTGCATCCATCATCCCGATCCGTGCCTGCGGCCATGCGAGAACAAAATCTGCTCCGACCGCTTTGGAATTCATGACAACTGCCGCTGTACCAAAAGCATCTTTTACAATGAGGTTTACCCGGGGTACTGTCGCACGGGCAATTGTTGCCGTAAATTTAGCAAGCTGTCCTGCAATTTTTCTCTCCTCATGAACATTGGCTTTGATTCCCCTTACATTTGTAACCGTAAGAAGAGGAATGGAGAAAGCATCACAAAACTTTACAAAACGTTCTGCCTTTTCTAACCCGTTCTTCGTCAGCACTGCCTGTCCTCCCGTTTCCTGATTGGCAACAGCACCCACCGTTTCTCCATTCAGACGAATCAGCGCTGTCACCATATCCTTAGCATACATACTCTTTGGCTCAAGATAAATATGATCATCTGAAATTGCTTTTAAAAGAGAAACCGCATCATATTCTTCCTCATTGTATTCCGGAATCACCCGGTTAAGATCATCATCGCATTCAAAACAGGTATCCTTTGCACTGTAATTAGAAGGAAGCACATCCACAAGCATACGGACACCGTCAAGTACTTCTTCTTCAGAATCACAGACGAAATCCACATTACCGGCTTTTTCTGACTGGAACAATGCCCCTGCCGTATTATTATGTGCTTCCTCATTGTTATCTAATGTATTTGGACTGTTCACAAAAAGACTTCCGTTTCCCTTCTCAATGAAAGTGAAATCGGAAAGAGCGGACATTACTGCACTTCCTCCTCCGCACATACCAAATACCGCACTAATCTGCGGAATCATACCGGAAGCTTTTACCTGAGCATTAAAAATCGTTCCAAAGGCATGCAGGGCATCTGTCGCTTCCTGAAGACGAAGTCCTGCACAATCAATCATTCCGATGACCGGTGCTCCTGTTTTCATGGCAAGATCGTATAAAGATACAATTTTACGGGCATGCATCTCGCCCACGGAACCGCCAAGTATTTTTGCATCCTGGCTGTACACATATACAACCCGGTCATTAATGATTCCATAACCGGTAATTACCCCGTCTCCCTCTTCTTTTTTGGCCCCGAGATTATAATCTGTATTCCGGGCAGTAACATAACCGCCCACTTCCACAAAGCTGTGGTCGTCGAACAGATAGACAATTCTTTCTCTGGCATTCATTTTTGAACTGGCCATATTTTTCCCTCCTGTCTATTTTTATCCTGTATTTTTATATTCTTATTCATTCATAATAGCAAATAATTATCCTGTTCGCAACCATTTTCCGTTAGTTATTTAACAGTTTTTACCCAAAAATTTGCAGAAAAAATCCAAATATTTCCCTATATTTTTCATGAAACTGCTGTTTTTCTTTTCATCTTTTTATTTTTCTTTTTGTTTTCGTTATTTTTATAACAAAAATCAGTATTTTTTTGTCCTGTCTTTCTTTTCGTTTCATTTCACATTGCACAATAATATAACATTTCTTTTTCCATCTGTTTTCCTGTTCATATGCTTTAAATAGATGATGGAAACCTAAATGAATATTTTGCACAATTTATTCTTTATTTTTTTCCAGTTTTACGATATAATATACAAAAGGCAGCTTTGTTCTTTCGTTTGTCAAAGGAGGATTACATCATGGAAAATCGCAAAATTACATTTCGTTCGAAAACGTGCAACTTAAATTTATCGGTTTATCCGGGACATTTCGCAACCAAGCATTCCCATGTCAATTATTTTATTGACATGACAACGATAAAGGTACGTCAGTCCAATGCAGAAGAAGCGGCAGCCGCCCTTGTTCCTCTCTACAAACATAATACAGTCGTTGACACAATCGTATGTCTGGACGGAACAGAGGTAATCGGCGCCTTTCTCGCAGAAAAGCTCACGGAAAATGGCTTCTTCTCTTACAATCGTCATAAATCCATCTACATCATCACACCGGAGATTGACGCTGACGGTCAGATGTTTTTCCGGAAAAATAAACAGCCGATGATCAAGGATAAAAATATCATCATTCTTATGGCTTCCATCACAACGGGAATTACCATTAACCGAAGTTGGGAATGTATTGAATATTATGGCGGAAAACTCCAGGGAATCTCCGCGATTTTCAGTGCCATTTCAGAATACGGTAATCTCCCGGTCAATGCTTTGTTTACCACAAAAGATATTCCATCTTACCACACTTACGATAAACACGACTGCCCGTATTGTAAAAACGGACAGAAGATCGATGCTTTAGTCAACGGATTTGGTTATTCAGAACTGTAATTTTTATTCTTTTTACACGAGTATGAACTCTGGGTTATGTGAAGGGAATTCCTATTATATAAGAAAATCCCATCTCTGATATTACACGCTTTTTCGCATGATATCAGAGATGGGATTTTCCTAAATTACGTTATACCGGTACATCAAGAGAAGTGGATACTTCTTCCATGGCCTCTTCAAAAAAATTCTGTTTCTTCACCTCATCGATATCTGGCAGTTCCTCTATGGACGAGACTCCGAAACAACGGAGAAATTCCTCCGTTGTTCCAAATACGATGGGATGTCCGATCGTGTCCAGCCTTCCCAGCTCTTTTACCAGTTTATATTCCATCAGCTTATTTACGGCAAAATCACTTTTTACTCCGCGGATTGCCTCAATCTCCTGTTTCGTGACCGGCTGTTTGTATGCGATGATGGAGAGAGTTTCCAGCATTACATCGGTCAGGGACCGTTTTTTCGGCTGACTCACCAGTTTCTTCACATACTCATACGTCTCAATCTTTGTGCAAATCTGATAAGCACCATCTAATTCGATCAGGCAGATTCCCCTGTTCTTTGAAGCATATTCAACTTTCATCTCCTCAAGAATTTCCTTAAGCGTCCCCTCTTCCACAGACAATGCCTCCGCCAGTCTTGACAGGGCAACAGATTCTCCCATAGTAAAAAGAATCGCCTCAATAATTCCTTTGATTCTGTTCTTATCTTCCATACTCTATCCCACACTATCTAAATAAATTTCTGCAAAATTCCTCTCCTGGCTTACCCGGACCTCCCCCACTTTCATGAGTTCCAGTACGGCAAGGAAAGTAACGATCACCAGCTCTTTTTCCGGCTGGATATCAAGAAGGGTCCGGAAATTAATTCTTTTCAGTCCCTGTACCTGAACCCGGATTTCCCGCATCCGGTCTTCCACTTTATATTTTTCTTTCTGAATTTTCCCAAAGCGACTGCGCACCGGATCCTCCCGGTCTTTTTTTCTGCGCATCACCATCTGAAACACCTGATTTAACTTTTCAAGAGTGAGATCTCCTACAATCTCTTCCGGACAGACAGGCTCCTCATAATGTTTGATCTCCTCCGGCACGGTTTCCGGTTTATAAAACACTTTCCGGGCATCCACACTCAGGTCCTTCAGTTCTCCCGCTGCATATTTATACATCTTGTACTCTGTCAGGCGACGCACCAGCTCCTCTCTCGGATCTTCTTCTTCCTCCTTTTGCGGCTGGGGCAGCAGCATCTTTGATTTAATCTTAAGAAGAGTGGCTGCCATGACTAAAAATTCGCTCATGGTCTCCATGGAGTAACTGCTTTCCATCTCACGAAGATACGCAATATACTGATCCGTGATCTCCACAATGGGAATATCGTAGATACTTACTTTATTTTTCTCGATTAAATGCAAAAGAAGATCCAGCGGACCTTCAAACACATCCAGTTTTATATCTATTTTCATTCTTTCTTTCAGTTCTCCTCATCTCTTTTTGACACTTTCCCGGGAATCATCAAAAATATCCTGCATCGCATCTGTGACATTCTAAATAGTATATACTGTTTTAAAGAAACTATCAAGACCTGATGCATATTTTCCCGGCATCTCCATAAGATGTATTAATTCAAACCGGGAGTAACCTATGCGGTCTTTTTTCTCTGTGATTCTTTCTTTTCTTTTCTTGCTTTTTATTCCTTTCTCCGTCTCTGCCAAAACAGTTGAGACCATCTCCGCGCAGGAAGGATTTGTATCAGAAGCTCCCCATGCTCTTTTAATGGAGACATCCACCGGAGCAGTTCTCTACGAAAAAGACGCTGACAGTAAGCGTCCACCTGCCAGCGTCACAAAAATCATGACTTTATTATTAATTTTTGAAGCCATTGATAAAAAACAGATTTCACGCGATGATGTGGTAACAGTCAGTGCCCACGCTGCGTCCATGGGCGGTTCTCAGGTGTTTCTCGAAGAGGGAGAATCCCAGTCGGTCGATACGATGATTAAGTGTATCGCCGTCGCTTCCGCCAATGATGCCTGCGTTGCCATGGCCGAACAAATCTGCGGGAGTGAGGAATCTTTTGTACAGAAAATGAACGAAAAAGCCTCCGCTCTCGGAATGAAAAACACCCATTTTGTAAACTGCTGCGGTCTTGACGCGGACGGACATTATACAACTGCCAGAGATATCGCACTCATGTCACGGGAACTTCTTTTGCATCATCCGGATATCGTCCACTATACAACCATTTGGATGGAAAATATCACTCACAAAACAAAAAAAGGCGAATCAGAATTCGGCCTTTCCAATACGAACAAAATGATTCGTCATTATCAGGGTGCCACCGGGCTTAAAACCGGAAGTACCAGTAAAGCCGGATTCTGTCTGAGTGCCACCGCAACAAGGAACGGCATATCGCTCATTGCCGTAGTCATGAACTGTGCAAGTGCCAAAGACCGGGTCAAATCCTGCTCACGTCTTCTCGATTACGGCTTTTCCCTCTGCCGCCTTTATAAGGATCCGGCGCCTCCGGCTCTGTCGCCCGTTCCTGTCTGTGGTGGGACAGCAGAGATCGTTCCCTGCCGTTACGAAAAACAGTTCTCCTACGTCTTTGCCGGTGATATGGACACTTCCAAAATCACAAAAACCCTCTCCTTCAAAAAAAGCCTTTATGCTCCCATCAGAAAAGGCTCCTGTATCGGTACTCTGATTTATTCCATCCATGGAAAAAAACTCGGGAGTATCCGTATTCTTGCAACAAAATCCATAGAAAAAGCCAGTTACACTGATTATTTCAAACGGCTTCTCCTGGCTTTATAGCTATCAAAAATATCAATATGTTTTTCGGAAAGAGCCCTGTTCCTGCCCATACCGCATAAATTTTTCTCAAATGAAAACAGGTCTCTTCCCGGATCAGCAGATATTTTTTTATCCCTTCTCCCCCGCTTCAAATATTTTAACCGAGAGCCACATCCAGAATCAGCATTATGGTAAACCCGGCTGAGAACATCAAAATTCCAAGATCAGAAGTTTTACCGGAAGACATTTTCGGAATCAGTTCTTCCACAACTACAAAAATCATTGCTCCGGCAGCAAAGCTTAAACAGTAAGGAAGAATCGGAACGACAAGCACAGCAGCCCACAGGGTAAAAAGAGAGGCGAGCGGTTCCACGGCTCCCGATAAAACCCCATATAAAAAGGCCTTCCTTTTTGACATCCCCCCTGCTTTAAGAGGCATGGATATAATTGCGCCTTCGGGGAAATTCTGTATGGCAATGCCCAGGGCCAGTGAAAAAGCACCCAGTGCCGTAATATTATCCGCATGATTTAAAAATCCGGCATAAATCACGCCAACTGCCATTCCTTCCGGAATGTTATGAAGAGTGACAGCCAGAAGCAGCTTTTCATTACTCTCATCTTCCAGATTTTTTTCCGGAGCCAGATGATCAATCAGCAGAAGAAAAAGGATGCCAATCCAGAATCCTGTCGCAGCCGGGATAAACTTCAATTTTCCCATGGCCTCCGATTGTTCGATTGCCGGGAGAATCAGGCTCCATATGGAGGCAGCAACCATGACACCGGCAGCAAAGCCGGCCATGGCTTTTTTCATTTCTGCTCCCAGATCTTTTTTTAGAAAAAAAACACAGAGGGCACCCAGAGAAGTGCCGACAAAAGGAACGGAAAATCCCCTGATGATTTCCATTAACATTTTCTGTTCTCCTTTTTTACAGTCTGCATAGAATAAAAAGATAAATAAACAAAGCTCATATACTATTCCATATGTTTTTTTTCTTTTTCCGTGCTAGAATATGGGAAGAAATCTTTTTTACGAAAGGGAGGAAATCATTTATGTTTCATCTTATTGACCAGAAAACCTGGCCACGCCGGGAACATTTTGCATATTACAGTGAAAAAATCCGTACAAGCTATCAGGTAAACTATGATATGGATGTTACCACACTGGTCACAGAATGTAAGGACAGGGGACTGCGTTTTTATCCTTCCATGATTTTCTGTATCATGAAGGCAGTCAATCATAATCCGGAGTTTCGCATGGCCATCAACGAACAGGGACAGCTTGGGTATTACGATATCTGCCATCCCTCCTACACAATTTTTCATGAGGACGACCATACTTTTTCCGATATCTGGACAACTTACAGCAATTATTTTCCGGATTTTTATCATAACGCTGTAGAAGATATGGAAACATACAAAGACAAAAAGGGAATTAAAGCAAAGGAAAACCGACCGGATGCCTTTACTCCGATTTCCTGCGTTCCCTGGCTCCACTATTCGGGAATCAGCCACGATACACCGGGACCACGCCAGATGTATTTCCCAATTATCACTTTTGGCAAATACGAAAAAAAGGGAGAAAAATTCATCCTCCCCTTCTCTCTTTTTGTCAATCATGCCGTTGCAGACGGATATCATACTTCAAAACTGATCAATGAAATTGAATCTCATACCGCTCATCTGTTTTGAAGATGTAATATGGCTTCCAGAACCCCACCGGCCACACAGCGGGCCTTGTCGGAGATTTTCCGACAGTTCTCCCGCTGTTGGCGCCGCGGGTCCACATCAGCGATTTTCAGGCCTTTTTTTACTCTGTATCCTTCCCGGATCATTCCCCGCAGCACTCCGCCGATTTTCGCTTTCACCGGTATGTCCCCGATCATGGCAATCACTTCATTCTCTTCCACCACGGATCCGATATCTCTTACGATGTGGAGAACTCCGGTACAGGGAGCGTGAATCACTCTTTCCTCCCCATATCCTCCGATGACTCCGGGAATACCTGTATTCGGTGCGGCTTTCCCCTCATAAATAATTCTTCCAAGATCGTGGCCCCTCTTTGTTTCAATAACCGCATCCACATCCTCACCGGCATCAAATCCCGGGCCGACACCGATTACCACCGGTGCATCCGTTATTCGGGTTCCCAGATTTTTCTTTGCAAGAATGGCATCTACCACAACTGCAGGCTTCAGCTTTTCTATGATTCTGCCTTCCGGATCAACCATGACAGGAACACTATTTTCCTCATAAATACGAAAAGCTTCCTCCGAAGTATCTGCTTTCTTTGCAAGAACCCCTTCCACCTCCATTTCCCGGTCAAAAACTGCCTCACAAAAACTGATTGTCCGGCGGATACAGCTCGGATTTTCGATTTCCAGAACAAGAACAGGAAATCCGCTCTGAAAAAGCTTGTCGATGATTCCCGTCGCAATATCACCACCGCCCCTCACAACCACAAGATTCTTTTTCCATTTATCATAACTATCTTTTTTCATTTTACTTCCTTCTTTTCTCATACTGGTTTCTTTTTGCCGGTTATGGTATAGTATTCTCATAAAAAAGGAGGATACCATGGCAAAAAAAATTATTACTGTCGTCGGCGGCGGTGGAAAAACAACTTTTTTAAATCTCCTTGCTCAATTACTTGTAAAAAAACAGGAAAAAGTGCTTCTCACCACAACCACCCATATGATGAAGCCCTCTTTTCTTTCAGAGGCGCACTGTCTGGAAGAAGAAAATATGCAGAAACTTTCTTCTCTTTATGAAAAGACCTCTCTTGCTGCCCTGGGAATTCCCTGCTGTATCATTGATGGACAGACAAAATGGAAGTCTCCTTCTTTTTCTTTTTTAAAGAATATTACTCAGCTTTCCTGTCCGGATTTCATATTGTGTGAAGGGGACGGATCCAGAGGGCTTCCCATCAAACTTCCCAGAAAGGGTGAACCGGTGCTTTTTCCGGAAACAGATACCGTTTTTGCTCTGATTGGCCTTTCCTGCTATAAAAAACCTCTTGACGAGATATTTTTCCGACGGGAACTGCTCCCGGATACTTTCCCTGATTTTCATGATACGATTGTGACGGCAGATCTTTTATTTCGCATGTCCGACCCTGGTGTTTTTCTCCCAAAAAACGCCGGAATTTCTGACTTTCATATTATATTTAATCAGGCGGATGTCCTTTCCGAATCAAATCTTTCTGAAATCCTTGATCTTTGCGATAAAATAAGAGACAACGGCATTTCCTGTCACGTTGTCTCCTTAAAAAACCAGTATCTTCTGCAATAGACAAAATGGCTACAGTTCTTTCTCGTCAATGCCCTCAGGCACCGGGGCGTCCTCCGGTAAAAACTCAATCACATCTTTATCCAGGCGTCCGATCCTTGCCTGAGAATATACGTAATATCCGGCATCCTCCAACCGCTTTCTTCCTCTCTGGAATGACTTTTCAATCAGAATGCCCACACCGGCAAGGGAGGCTCCGGATTCACTGATGAGGCGGGAGGCACCCATGGCAGCCTCTCCATTCGCCAGGAAATCATCAATCAGGAGAATTTTATCCGATGCAGTGATATAATCCTGATATAACGTAAGCTCATAGCTTGTGCCCTTGGTAAAGGAAGTTACCCTGGTCTGATATACTTTTCCGTTCAAAATTTTAGATGTCTGTTTTTTAAGGATGACCATTGGCACATTCAGATATTTTGCCGTCATTAATGCCGGTGCAATTCCCGAACTTTCAATCGTAAAAACCTTTGTGATTCCCATGTCTTTAAAATGCTCCGCAAAATCTTTCCCCAGGGCATCCATAAACTCCGAATCTACCTGATGATTAATAAAACTGTCTACTTTTAATACCGTTTTGCTTAATGCTTTCCCATCTTTTGCGATTCTTTCTTCCAGTAACTTCACTTTTTTCACCTCATATTATGTTTTTTCCATATTTATTTTATCGATCTGATTATCCATATCATACAGTTCTTCTTCAGAAACTTCAACCCTCCGGACCAATTTCGGATATTTTTTTATGATTTTTTTCCCTCCACGGTCTCCCTTTAGAAGCAAAAGCTCTTTAAAAAGACATTTAGGGAAAATTACCGGATTTCCCTCCCTGGCACCGGAGGAACATACCGAAATACAGTCCGGGAATTCATAAAATTTCTGAAAAAGATGTTCCATACTCTCCTTTTTAAAGAAAGGCTGATCACAGACCATAAAACAGCATCCTTCATATTTTTCTCCCTCTTCATTCCATAAAACGGTTTCCAGTCCAAGACGGATCGAACGGGATATTCCCTCTTCCGGCCAGGAATTTCTTACAGTTAGCAAGGAAGGATACTGCGTTTTTACCAGAGTTTCCACTTCATTATACTGCGTCACGATAACTTTAATGTCCGCAGGAGAATTTACTGCCAGCTCTGCCGCAAAGGTAAAAAGAGGCCTTCCGTGAAATTCCTCTAATAATTTATTTTTCCCAAATCTCTTTCCGAATCCGGAAGCAAGAAGAATGATTGCTACTTTTTTTCGGAAATTATTCATTTCCCTGTCCCTTTACATGAAGCCCGGCAAATACCTGCTCACTGGTAATCGGAAGGGTACGGAATCGAAGACCCGTTGCATTGTATACTGCGTCCGCAATAGCCGGCGCCGGTGTGTTAATCACGATTTCTCCGATGGACTTCGCACCAAATGGGCCTGTTTTTTCGTAACTGCTCTCAAATTCCACACGGATCTGCCCCATATCAAGGCGGGTCGGAATTTTATACGACATGAAATTTCTGTTTTTCAGCTTTCCCTTCTGCGTGTACTGAATATCTTCATATAATGTCATTCCGATTCCCTGAACGATTCCACCTTCTGTCTGCACCTTTGCAAGGTTTTGGTTGATTACTGTTCCACAATCCACTGCTGCCACATAATCAATCGGTGTAATTTTTCCTGTTTCCAGATCCACTTCAATTTCCACGGCACCTGCCATAAACGGTGGCGGAGATACCAGAGAGGTATTAGAAGCCGTTA
Source organism: Eubacterium sp. (assembly GCA_022776205.1). Taxonomy (GTDB): domain Bacteria; phylum Bacillota; class Clostridia; order Lachnospirales; family Lachnospiraceae; genus Anaerobutyricum. The sequence continues at coordinate 17,740 of JALFIK010000112.1, read as the reverse complement.
CCTCAATAATCTTGCCACTTCCTGCCTGCAGTCTGTTCACGAGATCAGACAGGGATAGTTCATGCTCTGGCCGGGCAATCTCACTGACCGTCACACCGTCAAACTGTACTTCATTTTTCTTAAGGCCCATCTGGGCAGCGGCCTCCTCACAGATTCGGGCACGCATCCTGGCACAGGCCTTTACTACCGCTCCTCCGGTTACATAGGTTGTACTTGATGCATAGGAACCACTGTCATATGGTGACTGATCGGTATCTACCCCCCGGACAATGATCTCATCTATGTCACATCCAAGGCAGTCCGCCGCCATCTGGGACAAAATAGTGTCACAACCCGTTCCCATATCCGAGCATCCGAGCATCAATGTATAAAAACCATCATCATTTAACTTAAGCTGCACACTTCCCACATCAATATTGTTGATTCCGGAGCCCTGCATTGCCATGGCAATTCCTACGGACCGAACCGTATGCGGACCAGTTTTTACGAAAGGATATTTTTCTTCCCAGCCAATCATTTCTTTTACTTTCGCCACACATTTATCCAGATTGCAGGAGTTGGTAACTTCACCGTAATAATTTGTAAGCCGATCTCCCTCTTTTACCATATTGATTTCCCGAACTCTGACCGGATCCATGGATAATTTATGGGCTATTTCGTTGACGGCAGATTCCACGGCAAAAATCCCCTGCGTCGCACCGTAACCACGATATGCCCCTGCAGATACTACGTTGGTATAAACAACCTCTGTTTTAAATCGAAATGCTTCCATGTTATAGAGGGACAAAGATTTCGTCCCGGTAAGATCCACCGTTGTCGGACCATGTTCCCCGTATGCTCCTGTGTTGGAGAGAGTATAAAGATCGATTCCTCTGATTTTTCCGTTTTTATCAGCACCAAGGCGGACATGAACCTGCATCTCATGACGCGGGGAACCGTGGACAAAGCATTCCTCTCTCGTGAATACAATCTTGGCCGGTTTTCCTGTTTTATATGTGACAAAAGCCGGAAAAATTTCCACAACTGCCGTCTGTTTTGCTCCAAAACCGCCACCAATCCTCGGTTTTACAACTCTTATTTTGGATTTTGAGATATTAAGGCCTCTAGCCACGATTCTTCGCACATGAAATGGAATCTGGGTGGAGGAAATGATTTTAATTCGTCCGTAAATATCCATGGAAGTAAATGCACAAAATACTTCCATCATTGCCTGATTCACAGCCTTTGTATGATAAGTTTCATCGATCACATAATCACACTCGGAAAGTATTTTGTCAATATCCCCTTCCCCCCGGCACTGGGATGCACAGATATTTCTTTCCACCTGGTTACCGATGTCACCCTTTACATGATAGTTTTCTTCCGGATGGACTATGATCTTGTTATCTTTTGCCTTCGTAAAGTCAAGCAGGGGTTCAAGGACATCATAGGTTACCCTGATACGCTTCAAAGCCTGATCTACACATTTTTCATCCTTTCCTGCTACAATCGCAACCGGATCCCCTACATAACGCACATGGCGATCCAGAATCAGCCGGTCATCCGGGCTTGGTTCTGGAAAGGTCTGCCCCGCCTGGGTATAACGGTTTTCCGGCACATCTTTATAGGTGAACACCGCCTCGATTCCGGGAACTTTCATGGCAGTGTCCACGGAAATCTCTCTGATGATGGCATTGGCATGAGGGCTTCTCAATAGTTTTACAATCAGACAGTCTGCCGGCACAATATCATCCGTATACACCGGCTGACCGGAAAGGAGGGCATTCGCATCTTTCTTTACGATTCTTTTGTTTACATATCTGGTTTCTTCCATCTTTTGTATTATTCCTCCACTCCAAAATATTTTGTCAGGGCACGGTATTGTGACTGATAGCCGGTGCAACGGCACAGATTTCCCGACAAATATTCTTTAATCTGCCCTGCATCCGGATGGGGAATCTCTTTTTTTAAGGCAAGGACATTCATAATCAGTCCGGGACTACAGTAGCCACACTGATCCGCACCTTCCTGCGCCAGAAATTTTGAAAATTCTGCCGCTTCTTCCCGAACTCCTTCTAATGTTGTAATTTCATGTCCGGCTGCCCTCATCACAGGAACTCCACAGGAAAGCACCGGTTTTTCATCCATCCACACAGTGCACAGGCCGCAATTCCCTGTATCACATCCTCTTTTCATGCTTTTATATCCCTGGGCACGAAGAAAATCCAGAAGCATCATGTCCGGTTTTGCTTCCGCCTGCACTTTTTTTCTGTTTATCGTCATTTCAATAATCATTCTATTCCTCCGTAATGCGGGAAAGGCATCGACAGATCAACACTTTCGATAATTCTTCTCTGTATTGTGCACTTCCACGAATATTGCTTCCATATTCCAGATTTTTAACCACTTTTTGGGCATAGTAATGTCTCTCTTCTGATGAGGATGGCTGCGAAAGGGAAATTCCCGTTACCGCTTCAGCATGTTTCGGTCTCGCACCGATTACGGTCTCAAATTCATTCCCTTTTTTTGCCACTGCACATGTCAGGACCGGAAAATCTGTTTCCGTCATCCGAAAGCTTTCATAGGCTACTTTTCTTCTATCCTTTTTTACATAAAGATGGGTTAATATGTCCGAATCCGGAACCATGGTCACAAATCTTCTCAGTGGAATCACTCCGCCTTTATGAAGAATTACATCCGTATCACAGGCAAGGAAGGCTGTAAGCACATCAGAAAACCCAAATCGTGGGAAAATACTTCCACCGACTGTTGCACAGTTTCGAAATTGCACGCCGACAATATGAGCCACTGCTTCTTCAAAAATCCCTCCGAAAGTCCGGTTCAACTGTTCATGGGTCTCTATCTGATGAAGAGAAACCATACAGCCAATACGAAATCCTTTATCATCTTCTTCAATCTGATCAAGGCCGAGCACGGATAAATCAATGGCATTTACGATATTTCTCTTTCCCATTTTAAGCCACATATTTCCGCCAATGATTACATTATTTCTGCCTTTCTGATTCAGTTCCCATGCCTGTTCCACGGACTGGGCCATCACATAATTTTTTATCGTATGCACTTTGCTTCTCCTTTATATTTTTTGTTCCGATGATGAAAACGTGGACTTTTTTCTCCATCATCATTAATTTCATATTATACATGAAAATCTTTTTCTTCGCCACCTCTTTATATCCCCGGGAAAAATCTTTTTAACAGAACAGGATTCACATATATTTCCGTCACACATCCAAGGGTAAAAAGAAAGAATATTGCGCAAATAATCATAATACGGTGTTTTAGCATAGTCTGTCCCCTTTGACTGGTCCTATAAATCGTAAATGGATGAAATCGCTCCCCGACAGACATCCGAAAGAGATAGATATACAAAATGACGAATAGGGCAACATAAAAAATGTAATGGGGAAAAAGAAAAATAAAACCTTTTAACACTCCCATCCATCCGAATTTCAATACCATGACTGTAATTAGAATCCCGGCAAAAAGGGAGACGATAAAATCCAGAATACAAAAAACTACATAGGGTGAGAACAAAAAAAGGCACACAAAAAATAGAATCAGCTGCCTCAGCCGGATAAACAGAACGTAGGAACGAAATACAGGCAGATCCATATTTTGTATCATTTTTATGTATTCTGTATAATCCAGAAAATCCGATAATTGAAATATCTGCATTTTCATCGCCAGATTTATAAATAGCGTTCCTGCAATCAGGCCTGTCACATATAGAATTGCCAATACCCTCTTCCCTTCAATCGTATAATACATATCTTCTCCTCCCGAAAAAAGCATTCGTTATACTAAAAGTACATTAAATCTCTATTAATATATTCAGGAAAAAGAACGTTATGAGATTTCCTATCAAATAAAAAAAAGCAAAACCCCATTTAAGGATTTTGCTTTTATTTAAATTTGTATCAGTCTATCATCTTCATCGGAATCTGACGATTCTATTTTGCATAATCGACTGCTCTCGATTCACGAATCACATTGACTTTAATCTGTCCCGGATAATCCAATTCACTTTCAATCTGTTTTGAAATATCACGTGCTAATAAAATCATGTCGGAATCACTTACCTGTTCAGGAACTACCATAATACGAATTTCCCTACCTGCCTGAATGGCAAAAGTCTTATCAACTCCCTTATAGGAGTTAGCTATGTCTTCCAACTGTTTTAATCTCGTCGTATAGGTTTCCAATGTCTCACGTCTGGCGCCCGGTCTGGCAGCGGAAATTGTATCTGCCGCCTGCACAATACAGGCGATCAGGCTTGTCGGTTCCACATCACCATGGTGAGATTCTACCGCATTAATTACAACTGGAGATTCCTTGTATTTCTTACACAAGTCCACACCGATTGAAATATGAGAGCCTTCCATCTCATGATCAACGGCTTTCCCGATATCATGAAGTAATCCGGCTCTTTTTGCCAAACGTACATCTTCCCCTATCTCTCCGGCTAACAAACCGGATAGCTGGGCTACCTCAATAGAATGTTTCAAAGCGTTCTGACCATAACTTGTCCGATATTTCATCTTTCCAAGCAGGCGAACCAATTCCGGTCGAATTCCATGGACACCGACTTCTAATACGGCTGCCTCTCCTTCTTCCTTCATTGTCTGCTCAACTTCATTCTGTGCCTTTTCCACCATCTCTTCAATTCTTGCCGGATGAATTCTTCCATCAACAATCAACTTCTCCAGCGCAATTCTTGCCACTTCTCTCCTTACCGGATCAAAGCTTGATAAAATGACAGCTTCTGGTGTATCATCAATAATCAGATCTACACCAGTCAGTGTTTCTAACGTACGGATGTTTCTTCCTTCCCGTCCTATAATACGTCCCTTCATCTCATCATTCGGCAGCTGCACTAATGAAATCGTCGTCTCAGCCACATGATCTGCCGCACATTTCTGAATTGCTGTAACGACATACTCCTTAGCTTTCTTGGATGCATCTTCCTTGGCCCTGGTTTCCATTTCCTTCACCATAACGGCCATCTCCCGCTTTACGTCATCTTCGACAGTTTTAAGCAGATAATCTTTTGCTTGTTCAGAGGTTAAACCTGAAATTCTCTCCAGTTCCTGCAGACGTTTCTCATGTAATTCTTCAACCTTTGCTTTTTGCTTTTCGAGAGCGCTCTCTTTATGTGCGAGAGACTGTTCTTTCTTTTCAAGGGCATCAGACTTACGATCCAGAGTCTCCTCTTTATTAAGGACACGTTTTTCGTACTTCTGAAGCTCCAGTCTTCGTTCCCTACTCTCCTTCTCGAAATCGTTCTTTGCCTTCAGAGTTTCTTCCTTTGCCTCTAACAATGCCTCTCTCTTCTTGGATTCGGCAGTCTTGATGGCATCATCAAGAATCTCTCTGGCCTTCTCCTCTGCACTTCCAATTTTCGCTTCCGACACACGCTTTCGATAAGCAATCGTTACCAAAACAGAAATGACAGCGGTCAAAACAACTGCGATCAGAATAGCAACCACAGTGATTGTAGTCATGTCTACAGGAGCACCTCCTTATTTAATTTTCATCATACAAAAGTACAACAGTTAGATTTTAAACTTTTTTCCCCAAAAAGTCAAGTAGAAACTGATTTCGTTATTAAAAATGCACAGTTTCCTTATTTATTTAACACACATAATATTACTTATGACAAATTTTAGATATTATTCTCATTCATAAGAATCTTTTTCTGTTTTGCAGCGTTCCACTTCGGTTATCGTCTCGCGAATCAGGGAAGAGTCGTATCCCTTCCTGGCAAAATGCCCGTAAATTTTCTGTTTCGCCGTATAATCCAGTTCTGAGTACTTCTCTGCATATTTTTTCATGGCAGGAAAAAGACTTTCGACCTGCTGACTTCCTTCTTCTTCAAAGACTTCCTCAAGAATCTCATCCGATATTCCCTTTCTTTTCAATTCCATCCTAATCTGCAGAAAACTTTTTTTTCTTTTTTTAAAGGATAGATAATCCCTGGCATATTCCAGATCATCCACATAACCGCAGTTCTTCACATACTGTATGGTTTCCTCAAGGGACCGGGAATCTGTTCCCGACTTATAAAGGACTGCCCGAAGTTCCTGTTCCGTCTTATCCCGTTTGGCAAGAACGGCGATTGCCCGGTGTCTGGCCCTTGGAAGCGCATAGGACTTCCTCGCTTCCTCCAGTTCTTCCGGAGTTATCCGGCACCCTTCGGTAAGATGCAGTTTCTTAATCTCTCCCGGATATAAATAGATCCCCTCTGTCTCTCCGGGATCGACATAAATTTTCTTTCCACCGGTTTTCACCAGTCTGATCACATATTCCATCCTGCATTTCTGCTTTCCGGCAGAAAGTCCCCCTCTCTGCTACTTCTGTGGTGTGAGCGTGTCAAGTTTATCATCATCCGTCACTTCTTCCTGTTCCTGTGCTGTATTCTGAACAACAACATCCGCCGGCAGATGATAATATTCCCGGACAACCCTTTCAATCTTTGCCATCACATCCGGATGTTCCCTAAGGAAAGCTTTCGCAGTCTCTCTTCCCTGCCCGATCTTCTCTCCTTCATAGGCGTACCACGCACCGCTCTTTTGTACCGCGCCAACTTTCACTGCCAGATCGATCAGATCACCTTCTCTGGAGATTCCCTGACCGAACATGATGTCAAATTCCGCTTCCTTAAATGGCGGTGCCACTTTATTTTTCACGATCTTTACCTTCGTGTGGTTACCGATAATCTCACCGCCCTGTTTAATCGCCTCAACCCTGCGAACATCCATCCGGACAGATGCATAGAATTTAAGTGCTCTTCCTCCCGTTGTCACTTCCGGGTTTCCAAACATGATACCCACTTTCTCTCTTAACTGGTTGATGAATACCACCGCACAATTCGAACGGTCAATCACACCGGTAAGTTTTCTCATCGCCTTGGACATGAGGCGGGCATGAAGACCTACCTGCTGATCATCCATGTCGCCTTCGATCTCTGCTTTGGGAACGAGGGCTGCCACAGAGTCAATGATCACAATATCAAGTGCTCCGGAACGAATCATCGTCTCGGCAATCTCTAAAGCCTGCTCTCCATTATCCGGCTGGGATATGTACAGATTATCAATATCTACACCGATCTTCTTCGCATACTGGGGATCGAGTGCATGCTCTGCATCAATAAATCCGGCAATTCCGTTCCTCTTCTGGGCCTCGGCAATCATATGAAGCGCCACTGTCGTCTTACCACTGGACTCCGGTCCGTATATCTCGATAATTCTTCCCCGCGGAACTCCTCCCACACCGAGAGCCACATCCAGGCTGATGGACCCGGTAGGAATCGACTTAATGTCAATATTGAAATTGGAATCCCCAAGCTTCATGATGGATCCCTTTCCATAATTCTTCTCTATCGTAGCCACCGCATTATTCAGTGCGGCAAGCTTGCCTTCCTTATCATCTCCGAGATATTCCACCCGTCCAAAGTTACCACTGTCTTTCTTTCCTGCTGCCATATTCTCTGATCCTTTCTGTTATAAATCCAATTACTTTCTGCAATCTGTCTTCCATTCCTCTCTGCTCGGAATCTTTCTCTTCCTGTATCACAGTATAGCACATTTGTTCTGTAAAAACAAGTGTTCGAAAAAGGTGTTCGTATTTAACGATTGTCTACTTTTTCCGGATACAGATCATGGTGCACCAGCCGGTCTGTGGCCACTTTTTCCCACATTGTTCCCGGCTTTCCGTAATTCGTGTAAGGGTCAATGGAAATCCCGCCTCTTGGCGTAAATTTCCCCCACACTTCAATGTATTTCGGATCCATAAGATTAATCAGGTCTTTCATAATAATGTTCACACAGTCTTCATGAAAATCTCCGTGATTCCGAAAACTGAATAAATATAATTTTAAGGATTTGCTCTCTACCATCTTTACATCGGGTACATAAGAAATATAAATTGTCGCAAAATCCGGCTGCCCTGTCATCGGACAAAGACTTGTAAATTCAGGACAGTTAAATTTCACAAAATAATCGTGGTCCTGATGTTTATTCACAAAGGTTTCCAACACCTCAGGGGCGTAGTCCTGTGGATATTCCGTATGCTGATTTCCCAGGAGGGTCACTCCTTTCAACTCTTCCTTCTCTCTGCTCATCTTTTCTTCTCCTGTCCTTTATAATTTTTTCGGGTTCTCATTTTCATAGACATTAAAATGAAAAATAAGATCAAAGCAGGTACGCTCTTCCCCTTTAGTCACAAGCTTCCATTCCGGCTTATCATCCAGATTCGGCATGTAGGTATCCGCCTCATATTCATAATCAAGACGTGTGATATAGGCTTTGTCACAATAAGGAAGCAACATTTTATAAATACTTGCTCCGCCAGCTGCAAAAATGCTGTCCGTCTCATATTTTTTCAATTCTTCCTTAAGTTCTTCCTCACTATGGACAACCACCGCTCCCCTTCCATCATAGTTCGGGTCGTGTGTCAGCACAATGTTTGTTCTTTTCGGAAGGGGCATCCCTCCCGGAAAACTATCCAGCGTTTTTCTCCCCATGACAACGACATTTCCTGTTGTCATCCGGCTGAAGAATCTCATGTCCTCCGGAATTCTGATGAGTAGTTCCCCGTCTTTCCCAATCGCCCAGTTATTATCTGCTGCTGCAATGAGTTTCATAAATCTGTTCCTCCCTGTCTTCTTTTCTATATAGCAATCGGAATGTTTTTTATCTGTGGTCCTGCCTCATAATTTTCAATCTTAAAATCATCCACCGTAAACTTATAAAAATCTTTTACATCCGGATTTAAGGTAACCTTTGGTGCCGGATAAACCGGACGTTTGATCAGTTCCTTCACAATGGGAATATGACGGTCATAAATATGAGCATCCGCAATTACATGCACCAGTTCCCCCGGTTCAAATCCGCTCACCTGGGCAATCATCATCAGAAGGGCCGCATACTGTACCACATTCCAGTTGTTTGCCGCAAGAATATCCTGGGAACGCTGATTTAATATGGCATTCAGGCGATTTCCCGTCACATTAAAGGTCATACTGTAAGCACAGGGGTAAAGATTCATCTCATGAAGATCTTCATGGACATAGATATTTGTCATAATTCTCCGGCTGAAAGGATTTTCTTTCAGATCAAAGAGTACCCGGTCTACCTGATCCATCTCCCCTTCTTTGTATTTATGTTTTTGTCTTAACTGATACCCATAGGCCTTGCCGATCGAACCATCCTCATCTGCCCACTCATCCCAGATATGACTGTTCAGATCATGAACATTGTTGGATTTTTTCTGCCAGATCCAAAGGATTTCATCAATTGCCGAACGAATATAAGTTTTTCTCAATGTCAGTGCGGGGAATTCCCGAGAAAGATCATAACGGTTTACCACACCGAATTTTTTTATTGTATAGGCACTGGTTCCATCCGGCCATTTCGGCCGTACTTTTTCCCCTTCTGTACTATATCCGTTTTCAATAATATCGCTGCACATATCAATAAATAGTTTATCTGCGTAACTCATAATTTCTCCTCATTTCATTAAATTAAGGCACCAAAAGATTGGAATTGATTTTCTCTGTAAAAAGTATTAGAATAATCCATATAAATCATACCAATACTTTCATACAGGAAACTGATGATGGTCATGTCCTCATGCAGTTTTGTGTATGATTACAGAAAGGATGTCGCTATGAAAAAACATCATATTATTTCTGTCGCAGTCTCTGTGGCAGGTTTGATCGCAGCAGTATCTCTTGTCCTTTACCTGATGAGAGATCATTTAAAAAACTGCCCGTTTTTTAGCAGTTTATCTCAGGAAGAGCCGGAAGAAGACATTTTTAATCCGGAAACAGAAGACTCTGACAATCCTGAAGAACCGGAGATTCATGAGTCGGAGAAGGAAGAAAAACGTCCTTCCCAGGCAAAAATCCGCCGCGGATATATCCCGCTGAATCTTCACTTCCACGACGAAGCGGAAGCATAATGCACAGACAGGCTGCACGGTTTTACCTTGCAGCCTTTAACATTTCCTTCAGTTCTTCCACCGTAAACCGGTAATGAGAATTGCAGAAATGACAATTCACTTCAATCGGCTCTCCATCACGGATCATATCTTCCAGTTCTTTTTTTCCAACACTGATCACGGCCTTTGATACTCTTTCTTTTGAACAGTTACAGTAAAACTCTGTCGGAATTTTATCTTCGACCGTATAATCCATTCCTTCAAAAAGTACTGCCATCATATCTTCCGGTGTTTCCCCCGCATCCAGGTGGGATGTCACGGAAGTAAACTCTTTTAAACGCGTTTCCAGGGCTGAGATTACTTCATCTGTTGCAAATGGCATCATCTGGATGATAAATCCCCCGGCCTGACGGACAGTATTTTCCTTATTCATCAGCACACCGAGAGCAACCGATGTGGGAATCTGTTCCGAAGAAGCGAAATAATAAGTAAGGTCCTCGGCAATCTCTCCGGTAACCAGATTCGTCTGGCCGGAATAGGGTTCTTTTAATCCCAGATCCTTTATTACGGTTAAAACACCCTGGCCAAGAGCGCCCCCCACATCAAGCTTTCCGATTTTATTCGGAGGAAGCATCACATCTTTATTATAGGCATAACCCTTTACCCTGGCTTTCGCATCCGATGTGGCAACCAGTCCGCCGATTGGACCGTTACATTGAATCTGTACCGTCACCATGTCAGAGTCATTCTTACACATACTTCCCATCATGGCTGTACCGGTAAGAAGCCTTCCGAGTGCAGCGGTAGCAACGGGGCTTGTATTATGAAGCTTCCTTGCCTGTTCCACCAGATTTTTTGTGCTGGATGCAAAAAAACGAACCTGCTGACCGGCGGCCATACCTCTTATAATATAATCTTCCATTTCTCTTCCTCCTGTCTATCTGTCGGGAGCTTTTCCCTGCTCTTTTGCCACGACAACAATTCTTTCGCTTTCTTCCCCTGCCGGGCGGTCTTCATACTCCTCATACGCTTTTAAAAACTTTAGCCCGCTTTTTCGGAGAAGTTTTATTATCTCCGGAAGCTCATAACCTCTCTGGATATGTTCTTCCGAGAATTTCCGATACAAATCATTTTCCTCTTTTACAAAAACCGTAAGATCAATGTCATTTAAATGACTTTCTTCATCATATTCATTAAACCAGATAAAACTGACATCCTCCCGGTCTTCTGCTATTACCTCTTCTCCGATCATCTCTCTGTATTTATAATCGGTATTAAAATCAAAAATAAAAATTCCTCCGGGATCAAGATAATTATTCACCAGAGAAAATACTTTCAAAAGCTCCTCCCTGTCTGTAATGTAATTTATACTATCGCAGACAGACACGATTGCCTTTACCGTACCATAGAGTTCAAATTCTCTCATATCCTGTAAAAGATATAAAAAAGACGGGGATGTCTTTTCCCTGGCAATCTCAAGCATATCGATGGAATTATCCACCCCGATCATGTCAAAACCGGCTTCTCCGAGAATCTCCATCATTTTCCCTGTACCACAACCAAGTTCAAGAGCAAGCCCTCCTTCAATACCTTCTTCTTTCAGCCGGGCAAGAATAAAATTTCCCCACTCCCGGTAGGGCACATTATCCATGAGTTCATCATACACTCTGGCAAAGTTTTCATAAGTTCCCATACTGACTCTCCTCTCGGATGTCTGCCCCCCTTAAAGGCAAACATCTGCTGTCTCGTCACAACAATGGTGCAAAAATCCGTAATATTCCCTGAAAAAACTGAAAAAACATATTTTTTTTACACATTTGTTCCGTAATCCGGTTACAATCCTTAAGCGTTTCAAGAATATCCCGTTTAATATCCGCAACCGTATCACAGTTATAAAGGAAAATACCGTTTTCAAAATGCAGATACAGGCTTCTGAAATCAAGATTGATCGTGCCCACTGTAGCAATTTTATCATCACAAACCGCGCATTTACTGTGTACAAATCCCGGACGATACTGGAAAATCTTCACGCCTCCCTTTACAAGCTGCGGATAATATGACTGGGTGACCAGAAAAACGAGTTTTTTATCCGGAATCCCAGGTGTGATGATCCGGACATCCACACCTCTCTTTGCTGCAAGTATGAGTGCTGTCACCATCTCATTGTCAATAATGAGATAAGGAGTAAAAAAGTACAGATATTTCTGTGCACTGTTAATAAGATTTATATAAACACTTTCCCCCACAAATTCAGAATCGAGAGGGTGATCCGAATAAGGAAGAACCAGTCCTTTCGTTTCCTCCGTCAACTTTCCGGTGTCAGAAAGGGGAAAATTATCATATAACAATTTCTCATCAGAAAAGGCATTCCACATCTGCAAAAACATCTGTGTCATACTGTAAACTGCCTGACCGGTTATTCTCACTCCATTGTCCTTCCAGTATCCGAATCTCTGTTTTTCATTAATGTATTCATCGGCAAAATTAATTCCCCCTGTGAAAGCCACATTCCCATCGATCACAAGAATCTTCCGATGATCCCTGTTATTAAATACTGTGGAAAATACAGGAATATAGCGGTTAAAAACCGTGCAGCGGATTCCTTTTTCCCGGAGAGTATCTGCATAATGGGCCGGAAGATTAAAAATACAGCCCACATCATCATACATCACACGGACATCCACGCCTTCCCTGACTTTTTCTTCGAGAATATGAAGGACCGTATCCCACATGATTCCTTCTTCCAGAATAAAATATTCAAGAAAAATATATCTCCGGGCTTTTTTTAATTCTTCCACCATGACAGAGAAACACTCCTCTCCCGATGGATAATAATCTGCCCTGGCATTTCTGTATGCCGGAAATCCTGACTGGTGTTCCAGATAATATACCTGGGAAGCAACCACTTCATCTGTCCGGTAAAGTTCTTCTTCTATGGATGGATCCGGTCTCAGATATCTGGCACTTTCCTCTATCATCGGCTCCAGCTTTTTTCGCATCCCTGCCACTGGCTTTTTTTCTCCGATTGAAAGGTACAACAGGCCTCCTAAAAGAGGCATCAGTAAGATTACAATCACCCAGACAAGCTTCACTGCCGGATTGTCTTCCCGGTTCATAATGTAGATTACCACAAGAACGCTTAACACCTTAAAGGCACCGGAAATAACCTGGCTGTAAGATGTAAATTTCCAGAACAGTGTAAGAAACCACAGGACCTGCAGGAGGATCAGAAAAGTAATCAATACAATACGCTGGGATAAAAATTTTAATATTTTACGCATTTTTTCTTTCCTTTCTGATCCTGACATTTTTTCACTGATTTATCCTATAGTATTACCGGAAGAAATTTTTTCAGTGAAAAAGAATAAATTAATATGTTCACAACTTTTTTCTCTGTAATCTGCTCAAGGGCTGCTTTATAATATAACATCTGATTCTTATATCGGTCAAGGAGAATCCCCTCCTCTCCCTCCCTGATATGATCTGTTTTATAATCAAGAAGCCACAAACCCTTTTCGTCCTCTGCACAGACATCAATAACACCCTGTATCACGACCAGTTCTTTCCCCTGTTCCTGAGGATTTAACATGGATACCGGAAGACCGACAGTAAAGGGCAGCTCCTTTTTCAATTTTCCTTCCCTCGCCATTTTTCTGATTTTTTCACCGGTCCGGGAAAACAAAAAAGCTTCTGCTCCTTCCCGAATGTGCATTCCGGATAATTTTTTCATGTCCGGAATCTTGGTTTCAAGTGTTTTCAGCTCCAAAAGAAGCTGTTTGGGGGAATCTATTTTTTCAAAGGGAAGCAATTCCATTACTTTATGAACGATGGTCCCCCGTGTGGACGGAAGCATCGTTTCCTTTTTTTCTTTTAAGAACGAAGGAAGCTGTTTTTCCGTCTCCTCAGACGGTTTTACGGAGAAAAACAGTCGTTCTTCTTCGTCAGGAAGTTCCTGCTGGGCAATGGTTTTCAGCTCTGAAACCGAGTATTTTCTTTTCCATTTCGTAGCTTTCCTGTTTGGGTATTCGTAAGAAAAGGATTTTTCGACAACCGATGCATCTGCATTTTCCACAAGAGCATCCACTGCTTCTCTAACCGTCTTTGTCTTTTGTCCCGAATTTCCACTGTCAAAATTACCTTTCAGCATTTCCCAGTTGACAAGACTCGCAGACAGCCATGGTGCTTCTTTTTCCCGCTTTAAATACGGAGAAAGAAGCGGAAGAACCCAGTCCATGACACTTGAAGCTGTCCTTTTGGAACGTTTTTCTTCCCCCATGTCTTTTTTTTCAAAGACATCCTGTTTTACAATGCCTGAAAGAATCAGTTTTTTCTTTGCCCTGGTCATGGCAACATAAAGGATTCTCATTTCTTCTTCCAGCATTTCCGTATGTTTTTTCTTCCGAATTGCTTTTTTCATCAGAGAAGGGTGGTGCATTCGAAGAACCGTATCCACACATTCCATTCCAACACCCATTTCCGGATGACACAAAATCGGCTCATTTAAATCTGTAACGTTAAAATTTTTCTGCAGACCACACACAAACACAACCGGGAATTCCAGACCCTTACTCTTATGGATCGTCATAATTCGTACAACGTTATCTTCTTCCACCCCGCTTCCGGCCTCTCCCATTTTTACTTCATATGATTTCATCTGCTCCATGTAGCGATTAAAATAAAAGAGTCCTTTAAAGACTGTCTTCTCATATTCCTCCGCTTTTTTCAAAAGCATCAGCAGATTTTCTTTTCTCTTTTCCCCGTCCGGCAAAAGAGCAACTTCATAAAAGTAACCGGTTTTCGTAAAAATATCCCACAATAAAGTCCCCAGAGGTGCCTCCTTTTTTTCCTCCCGAAATTCCAGAAGAAGGCCAAGAAATTTTTGAATTTTATCCTTGATCTCCCCCTTTTTTCCCTCTGCAAGATATATGCGCATCAGGTCATATAATGTATACCTGTTTCTCATTTCCTCTCCGACGGCCATCCGGATTTGTACCAGTTCCTCTTCCCGGAAACCACCGATGGAGGATAACATAACGGAAGCCATGGGAATATCCTGATAAACATTATCTACAATGGCCAGGTAATTCATCATCAAAGAGATTTCTCTCGTGTGAAAATACCCGGTTTTTTTCTCACAGGATGCCGGAATCCCCCGGCTTGTAAAATATTCTTCCATTGCCTCCATTCTTTCTGCACCGGACCGGATAAGAATAACTATCTCCCCGTATTGATACCCCTCAGATACCAGTTTTTTTATCCTCTCAGCAATCATGGCACTCTCGAGCAGAATATCATCCGGCAGTTCTGCTGCATTCTCTTCTGCTTTTATGAAAAACAAAGCCTCGGAGGTTTCCGGATCCGTCTCCATCGGACCTCCTTTTCCGGGGCGAAGTGCTGTTCTTTCATCATAATCCACCCCGCCAAACTCTCTTTCCATAAGATTAGAAAAAATATAATTGGTAAATGCCAGAACCCCCGGTGCACTTCGAAAATTATCTCTGAGCTCAATAGAAACTTGTGTACTTCTCCCGCTCTCTTCTCCCGGTGATGTGTGCATGTCTGCTCTTTGTATAAATAAATCCGGTCTTGCCTGACGGAAAGAATAAATACTTTGTTTCACATCCCCCACGGTAAAGAGATTGTTCCCGGCAGGATCTCTGATCATTTCAATCAGTGTTTCCTGGAGAAGGCTCGTATCCTGATATTCGTCCACAAAAATCATTTTATACCGGTGGGACAAATTTCGGGCAATTTCCGAAGGATGGGCTTTTCCCTCCTCATCAAAGGATTCTACCAGAAGCTGTATGGCAAAATGCTCCAGATCATCAAAATCATAAATATTTTTTTCTTTTTTATGAGAAAAATAGATTTCTTCAAAACGAAAAGCCAGGAAAATATATTCCTCTAACAAAGGATAAAGCACCGATGCCTCCCTTTGCAGTTCTTTTGAGGAAGCAGTAAAGACAGTTTCTTTATATTGTTTCATTCCCTCCCTGATCTTGTCATACAGCTGTTTAAATTCATCACGCCAGATCCAGTCCTTATCTTTTTTCGTTGCTCTCGGAAAAGAAGGACAGGAATTTTTCAAAAAGAAATCATAACATTCCTCATAAGTCTCTTTCTGTACGAGAAGATCTGTCTGTTTTTTAACTGTTTCAAAGGCTTCCTGCATACGCTCAGGAATTTCTTCCTCTTTTATCTTTTCCTGAAAAGAGTGCAGTTCTTCCTGCCATTTTACAAATTGTTTTTTTGCATCGGAAACAATCAGGCGGACCGGAGGGCACTGATCCCAGTTTTTTCCCTGTGCCATCTGCCGGGTTTTTTCCTTTACTTTAAGTGCCCAGCTTTCTTTTCCCGGAAATCCCCGGGTGAACTGATAAAGTGATTCAATCATTTTTTCAATCGCCTCATCGCTCTTTCCCGGCGCGTAAGCCTCCACGAAACGATAAAAGCTCTCCCTGCCTGACTGGTAGGATTCTTCAAGAAGTTCCTCCATGGACTGCTTGCGCAGTAAAAAAAGTTCTCCTTCCTCTCCGATTCGAAAAGAGGGATCTACTCCGATTTCACTGTAGTTCGAACGGATTAAATGGTTACAAAAACTATGCACAGTGGATATGTCTGCCTTTTTCAGTTTTCTGATCTGTTTTTTCAGTCTCTGGTCTTCCGGATGTTCGGAGAGTCGTTTCTCCAGTTCCTCTCCGATTCTTTCCTTCATCTCTGCTGCTGCGGCATTCGTAAAAGTCATGACCAGAAATTCATCAGCCTCCACAGGATTTTTCTCATCGAGAATCATCTCTGCCATGCGGTTTACCAGCACCCGGGTTTTTCCAGCTCCGGCACCGGCACAAACCATAATATCGCAATCCCGAAGAAAAACTGCTTGTTCCTGTTCTTTTGTGAAATTCATCCGTTCTCCTCCTTTCTTAACCTTTCGAGTACTTCATCGGCGGAAAGGGCCGGAAAACTCTGGTATTCAAATCCCGGAATGGAAGGATCAAATCCGCATACCGAATAATACGGGCAGTAATCACAGGCCGTACTGTTTTTTCTCCGATACGGCTCCGGGCAAATTTCTCCGGAAAATATTCTTTCTCCGATCTCTACCATTTTTTTGTTCACATGTTTCCCAAGAGCAAAAAAATCTTCCGTATTCATAACCGGTGCCCCGGAATAAGGAGTACCATCCCTTTTCAGGCGAACAGGCATCGAGTATAAGAACTTGTCCGGACTGTTTTCAAGACGGGACAAAATTTCCCGGTCCTCATTGGCATAACCGGACATTCGGAAACTTTTATAAAATTCATCGGAATCTTCCCCCTGGGCTTTAACAATCGGATCTTTCAGCTGATAATAGAATACACCGGCAGGAATCACTTCCTTGTTCTGTTCTTTTCCGTATATTTCTTCTGCTGCATTCATGTATACAATCAGCTGCATCTGAAGTCCATAGTATAATTCTTCCAGTTCAAATTTTTTTATGCCCGATTTATAGTCAATCACTCTCATATAAATCCGGTCCCCGTCCTGACAGACATCCACCCGGTCTATCACTCCCTGCATTGTCATTTTTCTTCCTTCAGACAGGGGGATCGTTGTGGAAGACAGCGGTTTATTCTTTCCAAAATATAGTTCAAAGCGATCCGGCTCAAACTCACTGTACTTAAGCTGAATCTGCAGGATTTCAATCGTTCTCTTTAAAATTCTTCGTATTGTCCGAAGTTTATACTCATTTCTTGCACTGCTCCGAAAAATTTCTCCTGCATTTTCTGCCAGAGAAACATTCAGGGCATCCTCCATAAAT
>JALFIK010000098.1 GCA_022776205.1 Eubacterium sp. | reverse complement strand
TCATGTAATATTATCGGAGTGGGAAACCATGGAGCCAGGCGGCTTACCCTCTGTAATTTCGGAGGGGCTAACCCTTCAGACAAAAGGGCAGTACCAATGTATGTTACATATACTAATCTGATTCAGATAGGAATATTTATTGTAGGCCTTTTAAGTCTTTGCTATAAGATCTTCAGGGAAAAACGAAAATAGCCGCCAACTACTTCGAATAGTTGACGACCGGACTATAAAAGTTTGACTTAATACATTTGAGGGTAGCCGTTTCTGTGGCCCCCTTTTTGTGTTTAAAATATAACATAGTTGGTAATTGGATGCCCTCACAAGAGAAAATATGCAGGATCTCACGAGAAAAATCTGGTGGGATACCGGAAAAGCTAGCTTTTTTATCACCCACGATGTGGAGGAGGCGTTGCTTCTCGCCTCCAGAATCATTGTTCTGAGTAAACATCCGGGCAGGGTGATCGAAGACATTTACATGAAATTCTCCAGACGAATCATGGAAGACTGTGAGGAAGATATCAAATTCACAGAAGAGTTTTATAAATACAGAGAAAACTATTAAAGCTAATTAATAAGCAAGACTAAAAAACGATTGACAAATCTTTTCTGAAACAGTAACATAGTAATCATATTTGATTAATAGGAAAATGATTAATACAGGAAAGAGGTTAACGTATGTTGAATCAGTTTTCGGGAACGCAGCTTCTTCTTGGAAGGGAAGCGCTGGTGCGAAGCGGGATTGGGGCATTTGATCTGATCGATGATGATAAAGTATGCCTGACAAACCTTAAAAGACAGATTAAAGCCATCAGAAAAATGGTAGGAAAATATAAAGCAGATGTGATGAAAGAGCGCATGGAGGAGATTTATCCCGATGTGGAAATGACGGTACACAAATGCTTTTTTCTTCCGGCAAAAAAGAAACAGGTACCGGTAATCAGTTGCATGGATGCAGGCAACAAATTAGATGCCGGTGCGTTTCGGGTGGTGGATATTTATAAAACGAAGATGTGTCCCCTTGCCAAGGTGATGAGACGAGAACTAAAAAACGAGGTGTAAAGTAGCTGAAGGTCGTATATTCCGAAGAAAAGCCCACCAGGCCACTGGAGGATATGTCCATCAGCTGCCGAATTCATTGGATCTGTCCGCCGGGGGCGAAGCATAAATGTAAAGAACAGAGAGATATTCCGCGCAGCGTGGCATTTGTCCCATCTGTGGCAGGGCTGATCATAGCTGGCGAGGTGGTGAAAGACCTGGCATTAACAGACACAAAAAATAATCAATGAAATCGAGGAGATAAAAATGGGAAAGAAAGAAAATAAATATAAAGGCTATGATATCACTACGCAGGCAATCCACACTGGCACAGAATATGATCTGGAGACCGGTGCGGTCAGACGCCCTCTCCATATGGCAAACAGTTTCAAACTTCCGGATGATTTATCACAGGTTAATTATTCTTCCACAGATCTATTGATGTACGCGCGAAACGGAAATCCAAACCAGCACTGGCTGGAAGAAAAAATTGCAGCGCTCCATGATGCAGATGATGCCATTGTACTGGCCAGCGGAGTTGCTGCTCTGCACGCGTTATTCTGGACCCTCCTGGAAACAGGAGACAGGGTTGTGTATCCAAATGTCAGTTATATGGCAGTATACAGAATGTTTCATGAACTATTCAACCGTAAATTCCAAGTTGAAACGGTCATGGTCGATATGACAGATCTTGAGGCTGTGAAAAAAGCAATCACACCCGGTACAAAACTGGTTCATATTGAGACTCCGGATAATCCGACCAATGGGATCACAGACATCGCAGCCATTGCCGAGATTGCCCATAAAAATGGTGCCGTTCTGTCTGTGGATAATACCTTTGCGTCTCCGTATAACCAGAGACCGTTGGAATTGGGTGCTGATTTTGTAGTAGAAGCAATCACGAAATACATCAACGGCCATGGCGATGCCCAGGGAGGTGCCATCATCTCCAATGATCTTGAAACAATGGATCGTATCCGATATGAAGCCCAGGTAAATGTGGGTTCTGTCATCAGTCCCTTTAATGCATGGCAAATTTTCCGGGGATCCGTTACATTTCCCCTTCGCATGGAACGGATTAACAATTCGGCACAGAAAATTGCCGAGTGGCTGGAGAAAAGAGAGAATGTCACCTTTGTATCCTATCCGGGCCTTGCCAGCCATCCCGGTCATGAAACTGCCGCAAAACAGATGAGAAAGGGGTATGGAGGAGTGATTTCCTTTGGCTTAAATACAGACGACAAAACAGTGGAACGTTTTTGTGCGGCCCTTAAGGTGGTGACCTTTGCGGTTTCTTTGGGACATGATGAGAGCCTGATCTTCCCGCAGCCAAGCTATGATGAACGTATCCATCTGTATCCGGAAAAATTCCAAAAAGGATTTATTCGATTCAGCGTGGGATTGGAAGACCCGGATGATATTATCAGAGATATTGATCAGGCATTGAAGACGATTGGATTGTAAAACGATGTCATTCAGGAAGTATTTAAAAACGAATTCAACGAAAAGAAAAAAACAAACGTCTATCATAGTTTTGTTTTGCTCAGGCAGCGATTGCTGAAGGAAAATAAATTAAATAATTCATAATTTACCATTCAAGGGGGAAGCGTCTGCTTTCCTCTTTTGTGTTATTATCAAGTGGATTTTTTTTACAAATGTGTTTTTTATGGCTTTTTTAGGTAAAAAAATAGCTTTCCTTATTGATTTTATCCTTGAAATATGTATAATGTAATGAGGATGACAGGAATGTAACCCTGTATCACATTTTGCAGCCAGTTAACATAGAAATATCATCCAAAGAAAGAGGTAAGAATAATATGGCAGAAATTGATTTAAGCAAGTATGGAATTACAGGAACGACGGAAATCGTTCACAATCCTTCCTATGAGTTTTTATATGAAGAAGAAACGAAACCGGAACTTACCGGATATGAGAAAGGTCAGGAGAGTGAACTGGGAGCAGTAAACGTTATGACAGGTATTTATACCGGACGTTCTCCGAAAGATAAATTTATTGTACTTGATGAGAATTCGAAAGATACCGTCTGGTGGACATCAGAAGAATATCCGAATGATAACCATCCGGCAAGTCCGGAAACATGGGATGCGGTAAAGAAAATCGCGTTAGATGAACTTTCTGATAAGAAACTTTATGTAGTTGATGCCTTCTGCGGTGCCAATAAAGACACTCGTATGGCCATTCGTTTTATCATGGAAGTAGCATGGCAGGCTCATTTTGTTAAAAATATGTTCATTCGTCCGACAGAGGAAGAACTTGCGGAATTTGAACCAGATTTTGTAGTATATAATGCGTCCAAGGCTAAAGTGGAGAATTACAAGGAACTTGGTCTAAATTCGGAGACGGCTGTTGTATTTAATATTACAAGCCGTGAGCAGGTAATTATTAATACATGGTACGGCGGAGAGATGAAGAAAGGTATGTTCTCCATGATGAACTACTATCTTCCACTTAAGGGAATTGCTTCCATGCACTGTTCTGCAAATACAGATTTGAACGGAGAAAATACAGCAATTTTCTTCGGACTTTCCGGAACTGGTAAGACAACACTTTCCACTGATCCGAAGCGTCTTCTCATTGGCGATGATGAACATGGCTGGGATGATAACGGGGTATTTAACTTTGAAGGTGGATGCTATGCGAAAGTAATTAATCTGGATAAAGAATCCGAACCGGATATTTATAATGCTATCAAGCGTGACGCACTTCTCGAGAATGTTACGCTTGATGAAGATGGAAAGATCGACTTTGCAGATAAGAGTGTCACAGAGAATACTCGTGTATCCTATCCAATTACACACATCAACAATATTGTTCGACCGGTATCTTCCGCACCGGCGGCAAAGAATGTGATTTTCCTTTCTGCAGATGCTTTCGGCGTACTTCCTCCGGTATCTATTCTGACACCGGAACAGACACAGTATTATTTCTTATCCGGCTTTACTGCAAAGCTTGCCGGAACAGAACGTGGCATTACTGAGCCGACACCTACATTCTCTGCCTGCTTTGGTCAGGCCTTCTTAGAGCTTCATCCGACAAAATATGCAGAGGAGCTTGTTAAGAGAATGGAAAAGAGTGGTGCGAAGGCATATCTTGTAAACACAGGATGGAATGGAACAGGAAAACGTATTTCCATTAAAGATACTCGTGGAATTATCGACGCAATCTTAAATGGGGATATCAAGTCTGCTCCTACAAAGAAGATTCCTTATTTCAACTTTGAGGTGCCTACGGAACTTCCGGGTGTTGATCCGGCAATCCTTGATCCTCGTGATACTTACAAAGATGCTTCTGAATGGGAAGAAAAAGCAAAGGATCTGGCAGGCAGATTCATCAAGAATTTTGCAAAATATGAAGGAAATGCAGCAGGTAAAGCATTAGTTGCAGCAGGACCACAGAAATAATTCCTGAAAATAAATAAATGTTTGACAGGGGCTGGTGTGAAGGCAGTTTATCAGCAAAATGATAGATGACTGAAGCATCAGCCTTTGTTCATGGATAAACTGGAGGATTAGATGAGTATCAAATTAGTAGCAGTGGATATGGATGGCACTTTACTCAACAATAAGAAAGAGATGCCGGCAGATTTTATTCCCTGGGTAAAGAATCACCCGGAGATTAAGACAGTCATTGCCAGCGGAAGACAGTACTATACTCTGGAAAAAGATTTTCTGCCTGTAAGGGATCGGTTGATTTTTATTGCAGAAAACGGTGGTCTTGTTTTTGAAAAAGGGGAAATTATTTTTAAAGATCCCATGAAAAAAGAAGATATTTTAAATTGTCTTGATATTGTAGAGCAAATTCCTCTTGCGGAAGCAATCGTATGTGGTGCAAAAGCGGCTTATTTTAAGGAGCCGGATGAGGTGATGCGTTATAATGCAGAAATGTATTATAAAAGCCACGAAATAGTGGAAGATTTAAGACAGGTTCCCGACCGGGACACGATTATAAAAATTGCTGTTTTTGTTAGGGAACATAAGGCGGAAGAGACAATGCAGTATTTTAAAAATCCGGGGAAAAATCTTTCTTCTGTTTTATCCGGGCCAAGCTGGATTGATGTTGCTAATGTAACGGAAAGTAAAGGAAATGCCGTAAAGGCAATTCAGGAGCGATATCACATCCGACCGGAAGAATCCATGGCCTTCGGGGATTATCTTAATGATTTGACGCTCATAAAGAGCTGTACAGAAAGTTATTGTATGAAGAATGGTCATCCGGTGTTGAAAGATGCATCAAAATATGTGACAGAAAAAACAAATGATGAAGAAGGTGTTATGGAAGTACTGAAAAAAATAATATAAAATAAAATGAGCATGGGCAAAAGGGTCTCCGAAAGAAGGCAGATCCTTTTTTTGTATTCATAAAAAAACAAGAGAATCATATTTTTCCTATTGACATAGTAGGATACATTTGATATGATAAGACCATGAAAAAAATGGTAAAGAGAGGTGGCAGTAATGGATTTAAGAAAAGAAAAACAGAAATTTCTTCATAAGGATGATCGAATGTGGATGTGCTGCTGTTGGAATAGAGTGTGTTAGAAGTATGAGTACGATAAGAGAAAACCTGGAAGCACAGGTGAATTTGGAGGAAAAGTAAATGGCAAAGAAAACATATGAAGATAGAAATTTTAAATTTGAAACATTACAGTTACATGTAGGACAGGAAAAAGCAGATCCGGTTACTGACGCACGAGCAGTGCCGATTTATCAGACATCATCCTTTGTATTCCGTAATTCCCAGCATGCGGCAGACCGTTTCGGATTAAAAGATGCAGGAAATATTTACGGAAGACTGACAAATCCCACAGTCGATATTTTTGAAAAAAGAATTGCTGCATTAGAAGGTGGTGTTGCAGCATTGGCAACTGCTTCCGGAGCGGCGGCTGTCACGTATGCGATTGAGAATGTCGCAGCGGCAGGTGACCACATTGTAGCGGCAAAAAACATTTATGGTGGTACTTATAATCTTCTTGCCCATACGCTGGTGGATTATGGAATCGAGACAACATTTGTTGATCCGTTAAAACCGGAAGAATTCGAGGCGGCAATTAAAGAAAATACAAAAGCATTATATGTGGAGACTCTGGGCAATCCGAATTCAGAAGTAACAGATATCGAGGCAATTTCAGAAATCGCTCACAAACATAATATCCCGTTGCTGATTGATAATACATTTGGAACACCATATCTGATAAGACCGATTGAACATGGTGCAGATATTGTCATTCATTCTGCAACGAAGTTCATTGGAGGACATGGAACAAGTATTGGCGGTGTCATTGTAGATGGTGGTAAATTTGACTGGAAAGCATCCGGAAAGTTTCCGCAACTCACAGAACCAAATCCAAGTTACCACGGAATCAGCTTTGTGGATGCGGCAGGTCCGGCGGCTTTTGTAACAAGGATTCGTGCAATTCTCTTACGGGATACGGGAGCAACACTTTCTCCGATTCATGCATTTATTTTCCTGCAGGGACTCGAAACTCTTTCCTTACGTGTGGAACGTCATGTAGAGAATGCGCTCAAGGTTGTTGATTATCTGAAACAACAGCCGTTAGTGGAGAAAATCAATCATCCGTCCGTATCAGAGGATCCGGAACAGCAGAGATTATATAAGAAGTATTTCCCGAATGGAGGAGGTTCCATCTTCACCTTTAACATTAAGGGAGATGATGCAACGGCAAGAAAGTTCATTGATAATCTGGAACTTTTCTCCCTGCTGGCTAATGTTGCCGATGTGAAATCTCTTGTAATTCATCCCGCATCGACAACTCATGCAGAATTGAATGCTGCAGAACAGGCTGATCAGGGTATTTATCCGAACACGATTCGTCTCTCCATCGGAACAGAGCATATTGATGATATCATTGAAGACCTGGATGAGGCATTTAAGGCAGTACAGGAATAACGGAGGTATAATTATGGCTAAGATTTATAAAGGAATACAGGAACTGATTGGGAATACTCCTCTTGTGGAGGCTGTGAACATAGAAAAGAAGCTGGGATTAAAAGCAACCTTATTATTAAAGCTTGAGTATTTTAATCCGGCAGGAAGTGTGAAAGATCGTATTGCCAAAGGAATGATCGAAGATGCGGAGAAGAGAGGAGTTTTAAAAGAAGGTTCCACTATTATTGAGCCAACTTCCGGTAATACGGGAATCGGGCTTGCTTCCATTGCGGCGGCAAAAGGATATCGGGCAATTTTTACCATGCCGGAGACAATGAGTGTGGAACGAAGAAATATTTTAAAGGCATACGGGGCTGAGATTGTGCTTACCCCGGGAGAAAAAGGAATGCCGGGTGCCATTGCAAAGGCAGATGAACTGGCAAAGGAGATTCCGGACAGTTTTATTCCGGGACAATTTGTAAATCCTGCCAATCCGGCAACGCATAAGGCGACAACCGGACCGGAAATCTGGAATGACACCGATGGAAAAGTTGATATTTTCCTTGCGGGTGTGGGAACCGGAGGAACCATTACCGGAATCGGAGAATATTTAAAGGAACAGAAACCGGAAGTAAAGGTGATAGCAATAGAACCGGCCACATCTCCGGTACTTTCCCAGGGACATGGAGGTTCGCATAAAATCCAGGGAATTGGTGCCGGGTTTGTTCCGGATGTCTTAAATACGAAAGTATATGATGAAGTATTTCCTGTTGAAAATGAGAAGGCATTTGAATATGGGAAGGAACTTGCCAGGACAGAGGGAATCATCACCGGCATATCTTCCGGGGCAGCTCTTTATGCGGCAGTGGAAGTGGCAAAACGTCCGGAGAATGAAGGAAAGACGGTCGTTGTATTATTACCGGACAATGGAGACCGTTATTATTCCACTCCGTTATTTCAGTAAAATATGACAGGCACTTTTTAAACTATCATAAATGGAAACGTTAGAAAAACGGCAGAATCTGTAAAAAAGAATCTGCCGTTTTTTTATTTAACAGGAAATCATTTTATTTCAATCAGAACTTAGTTCAGGGTAATATTACCGTTAATTGTGGAGATGCGGACATTTTGGAATGGTTTTGACCCGATACTTCCGGATATGTTTTTGACATTACCCGGTTTTGTCTTAATCGAAAGACCATTCATGTCACAGAAAATCTCTCCACGCTTGCTGACACCATCCACTTTCATACCGGTATGTTCAGGAAGAGTGAGTTCAATATCGCCATTTAAAGTTTCGCATTCGAGTACATTATCCAGTGAAAGAAACGTTGCACGAATCGGACCGGAAGAAGTTGCAAGTCTTGCACCACCGTCAATCTGGTCTGCGAAAATCGGTCCGGATACGGAG
Source organism: Eubacterium sp. (assembly GCA_022776205.1). Classification (GTDB taxonomy): domain Bacteria; phylum Bacillota; class Clostridia; order Lachnospirales; family Lachnospiraceae; genus Anaerobutyricum. The sequence continues at coordinate 11,262 of JALFIK010000098.1, read as the reverse complement.
TGAATATCTGTAAATCCTCTGGAACAGAGAATATGAATTGGGCTTACAGAAGTAACAAGGCGAATCCTCGGAGCAGTGACTGTATTTAACAGGATGGAGCCTTCTGTTGTTTCTGCAACGAAGCGATCTGTTTTCCAGTCTGTATCTGTGAAAATACTGCCATACTGTGTGGACAGAAGCAATTCGTTTTTAAAGCTGTCCGGAATATAAATCTCCACGCAGGTATTTTTATTAACCTCTTCTCTGCGTCCGTAGCGAATTGTCGTCTTGAACCGGTTTGCATTAACCTTTGCATAATACTCTGAGCCGGAAAGACCATTGATATATTCTTTGATCGTTAGTTTCTCATCGGTTGCTTTATGAAGAAAAAGTGTTTCTGCCTGATAACCAATTTGTAAGGTCTTCACAGATGAAACATCAAGTATCAGACAATTGTCCGGCCCTTTTGAAAGAATTTCAGAAAAATCAAATGAATCATTATTATTATTATTATCCTGCATAAAAATGTTACCTCCTGCCCTTTTCCTTTTCTTGTTTTATTATAAAATAGAAAAGAAAATATAGCAATAAAGAATACCTATTTCTCATGCATGAGAGCAATAATTCTTTCTGTGGCATGACCATCGCAGCTTCCCATGAATTTTTTCTTAAAGGCGATTACCCTGTCTTTGTCAAAACATTCATCCATATGAAGAATTGTTTCCAGAAGCTCATCCTGTGTTTTGACGACCGGGCCGGGAGTAAATTCGGAGTAATCATAATAAAAACCTCTCCAGTCACAATAGTCTTCATAATCATAGGCATAGAATATCATTGGTCTTTCAAAGAGAGAATATTCAAATACAAGAGAAGAATAATCAGAGATACAAATGTCAGCACAGCATAATAGATCATCAATTGACATCTCTTTTGTGAGATCTCGTGCAAAATGACGGAGATTTTCCGGTATTTCCGGAGGAGTCTTTACGAAAGGATGATGTTTGCAGACAATGACAAACTGATCGCTCAGTGCTTCGTAAAAACGGGAAAAATCAATTTCATCCGGTGAGGTGGCGGAGGCCACATGTCCACGAAATGTAGGGGCATAAAGAATGATTTTTTTCCCCCTTGCCTCCGGCATGATCTGGTATAATTTTTCTTTTCGACTATTGACGAAATTTTCATCATAAAATTCGTCGGTCCGGCTGACTCCGGTAGCTTTGACGATGCCCTGCGGAAGGTTCATGGCTTCCTCATATGCCCAGATGACTTCCGGACTGCTGACTGTCACATGGGATAAATTCTTGTAATTAGGATATTTATCCAGGGTTGCTGCAGAGGCACCAAACTTGAGATCTGCTGTGCTTCTTCCAAATTTTTTGAAGGCACCGCAGGCATGCCATAAATTAATGGCAACTGTTTCCTCCCGGAGAGGAATGGATGAGAGAATCAGAGAAGCCTCATCTACAAAAACGCATTTGGAAGTGGCCAGTTCCTTAAGCATTTCCTTAACCTTCTCGGTAAATTCCCTACCCCGGATAAAGTTAAATTGTATATAAGAACATTTTAATTCATATTCACCGGTTTGTTCCAATGTCTTATACAGGTATTGAAAAGAATTGGACAGTTCCGTGAAACGCATTTCGAGAAAAAGAACTTTATTTTCCTGAACCGGTTCTTTACAATAAGAAGCGTACAAACGTGGAAAGTAAACCTTATATCGGTAATATTTACGAATCTTTCGTAATCTGGAAATGATTCGCTGCTTTAAAGTGTTGAGAATTGACATAATATTTAAACTCCTTTTTTAAATAAAAATGTGGTTTTTCTGAAATTCTTATAAAAAAGAAATAAGGTTTGTAAATAAGCTGGAAATAATCCCAATACAGGAAATGATAAGGTTCCAGCGGAATAATACATGAATACCTGTTTCTGGATTCCAATGGAAAAGAACAGCCAGGGCAGAAAAAAGGAAAAACAGAATTTCCAGGAAAAACAACCCCTGAAAGGCAAGATGCAAATCTTCCCTGCTCAGTTCTAAATTTAAAGAAATTCCAATGAGAAGATACAGAAATACAAGCAGAAAAATTATATCAGAACCTTTTAACTGTTGCAAGGATTTCAGAAAAATTTCCGAACCCATGTGGAAAGTATTTGGCAGAGTCCGAATGCTGTGTGGAAGAAGGCGGGCGGTGACAAAGATTATTGCAGGACCGGACAGCAGGGGACCGATGCCAATAAAAAACTGGCCGATATTTGCCTGGAGTTTCTGAAAAAAAGTATTTTTTTTGTGATGCATTTTAACAAAACCCAGAGTGCCTCCACAGTGAAGCGATTTCTTTGTGGTGCGGTAGAAACAAATTTTATCAATATGATAGCCAAAAAGAAGACCAAAGACCAGATGACCGAGCTCATGAACCGGGATACCGACCAGGTTAAAAAAATCCAGAATCAGAAAACCGGATGATTTTCTGGAAAAATTAGAAATGGCAGTTTTTCTTGTTTTTCCGATAACAAGACCAAATAGTAGAAGAACGAATAATATTTCAAAATTCAGCTGAAAAAATAATTGAATCATAATGGGCTCCATTTAATCTTTTGTTGCTATTTTATCTCTAATCTAACATTTAATGTTGAATTTTTTGTGAAAAACGTATAATATAAATATAATACAGTTTATTTTCGCATGGGCATTACATGAAGAGAAAAAGAGGGAGAATGGAAGAATGAAAATACTCATAACGATTGGCATTGTCGTTCTTGCGGGGGTTGTTGTATACTATGGTTTTCGCAGCCGGAGAATGGATGACGAGGCTGGCAGAAAAGAAAAAGCGGAAGAGAAACCTTCGGGTTGTGCATCATCTTTGGACGGATTAAAGACAGAAGAGACAAGGCAGCAGATTGTTCTGCCGGAAGATGAAACCATACCGTACAGGGAGAATATGGCGAAGCTGAAAGAGGAATTGTATCATTTTCTCAACCACGGATTGCGGATGATGTACCGGGCTTATGGAGAAAATGACTGGGGAAGTTTAGAAGAAATCGGGGATATATCAGAGGAACTTTACAGAAAAATGCAGGAAATTGTGAAGAATTTGCCGGAATATGCCGGGAGTCTTGTAAATGAGTTATTTTCCTGTATGGATTTTAAAGACGGATCAGCGGGGAAAACAGTTGTCCTAAAAGAAAAAGAAAAAGGAAGGAAAGCATATTTATCTTTTATGATGCCATTTTATCCTTCTTATTATCCGGTATTTTATGAGGGTGGCATACGCTACAGTGCCCTTCTAAGTCCGGAAACGCTCAAACTGTTCTCCGGTCTGTCCGGGAAGAAATTTCGTCCGGGTTACAGAAATCGTTATCGTACGGGGGTGCGGGCTTTTGAGTGGGAAAAAAATCGATATAAAGTTTTCGACAAGGATGGTCTGATGCTGTGTGATGCGGTTTTTGAAGATGGAAAACCTGTGCATGGTTTCGGGCAAATCAGAAAAGAAGATCCGAAAAGTCCGGACTGGGAGATTGTTCAGAGTGGAATGTGGAAGGACGGAATCTATGAAAGTTCAACTGTCCGATACGAATATAAGAAAGCAGTGAAGTAGAGTCACAGAAATCTGAGAGCGGAAAGGGGAACCTTTACAATAATAAATTATCTCAAAAGATAAAGACTAGGAGGAAAATTATGTTTACAAAATTAGAAGAACAGTTAAAAGCGAATCCACGTACCATCGTTTTTACGGAAGGAACCGATGCCCGTATTCTTGAGGCTGCAGATAAGCTGACAAATGGTGGAATATTAAGTGTCATTCTTCTCGGGAAAGAAGAAGAAGTTAAAAAAGCAGCAGCGGATGGCTCATTTAATATTGATAAATGCCAGATTATCGATCCGGAAACATATGGTGAAATGGAGCCGATGGTCGAGGAGATGGTGAAGTTAAGAAAGGGGAAGATGACACCGGAACAGGTGCGGGATGCTCTTTCCAAATCGAACTATTTTGGAACAATGCTCGTAAAGATGGGCAAGGCAGATTGTCTTCTCGGAGGTGCTACATATTCTACGGCAGATACGGTTCGTCCTGCATTACAGTTAATTAAGACGAAACCGGGTAACAAGATCGTAAGCTCCTGCTTTATTATGGTAAAAGGAGACGACAAACTGGCCATGGGAGACTGTGCGATTAATATTGCACCAAATGAAGACGAGCTTGCAGAGATTGCGGTGGAAACAGCGAAGACAGCCAAAATTTTCGGAATTGATCCAAAGGTAGCAATGTTATCCTATTCCACGCATGGCTCCGGAAAGGGTGATATGGTCACACTGATGGCGAATGCGACAAAGAAGGTGAAAGAACTCGCACCGGATCTTGCAATTGACGGAGAGCTTCAGTTTGATGCAGCAGTGGCACCGGAAGTGGCAAAAGTGAAATGTGCAGGATCACCGGTTGCCGGACAGGCAAATACCTTTATTTTCCCGGAAATCAGTGCAGGTAATATCGGTTACAAGATTGCTGCCCGTCTTGGCGGATATGAAGCAATCGGTCCGGTTCTTCAGGGTCTGAATGCCCCGATTAATGATTTAAGCCGTGGCTGTAATGCACAGGAAGTTTACAAAATGGCTCTTGTAACTGCAGCTTTAAGCTAAAAGGATAGTGGATTAATTTTATTAACCAAATGAGGACATACATATTATCTTATTAAGAAATAATATTTTGTTGGAAAATAACAAATACCATCTTTTCTTTTTTACAAAAATTTGTTATAGTTATAACAGGAGGCCGGGGTTATAAGCAGGTCTTTGTAACAAATGATCTTTTTAAAGGAAAGGATGGTATTTATTATGGCAAACATTATCATCAGCCCTGCAAAGTATGTACAGGGAAAGGGCGAATTGGCAAACATTGCAGAATATGCAGTGAAGCTTGGAAAGAAACCGTTTATTCTGATTAGTGAAGGCGGTAAGAAACGTGTTGGCGGAATCATCGAAGACAGTTTCAAAGATACAGGATGTGAACTTGTTTTTGAAGCATTCCACGGAGAATGTTCCCAGAACGAGATTGACCGTCTGGTTGCCATTGTAAAGGAAAAAGGCTGCGACTTGGTAATCGGTGTTGGCGGCGGAAAGATTTTTGATACTGCAAAGGCTGTTGCTTATTATGTGGGAACTCCTGTGATCGTATGCCCTACTATAGCAGGGACGGATGCTCCATGTTCCGCACTTACTGTTGTATATACAGATGACGGTGTGTTCGAAAGATATTTATGGCTTCCGGCAAATCCGAATCTTGTACTGGTTGATACAGATATCATCGCAAAAGCACCTGCGAGATTGTTAGTATCCGGTATGGGTGATGCTTTGGCAACTTATTTTGAAGCTAAAGCATGCCAGGAGAGTAATGCGACAAGTTGTGCAGGTGGCAATATCACCATCGCAGCTATGACGCTTGCAAGAGCATGTTATGATACATTAATTGAAGAAGGCGTTAAGGCGAAACTGGCAGTAGAAGCCGGTGTATGTACTCCTGCTGTGGAGAAGATCATCGAAGCGAACACGCTGTTATCCGGTATCGGATTTGAGAGTGGCGGATTAGCCGGTGCACATGCTATTCATAACGGGCTTACCTGCATTAAAGAATGTCATCATTTATATCATGGTGAGAAGGTTGCATTTGGTACTCTTACGCAGCTTGTTCTTGAGAATGCAGATCAGGATTTACTGGATGAAGTAGTTGGATTCTGTATGGATGTCGGACTGCCTACTACATTTGCAGATCTTGGTATTGAAAATCCGGATAAGGATGCATTAATGGAAGCAGCTACTCTGGCAGCATCTCCGGATGATACTCTTGGAAATGAACCGGTAGATATCACTCCAGAAAAAGTATATGCAGCCATGGTTGGCGCAGATGCAATTGGAAGATACTATAAAGGACTGTAAAAAAATTTATAAAGAATAAGAGAAAGGCACCGCACTTCCGAGACTGATCAGTGATCAAAACAGGCAGTGCGATGCCTTTCTTTTGTGATATGAGTAACAGAATTTCTTATGAATATTCCAGCCGGATGGTACTGCCTTGTTGTGGCAGGTCAGAGGGACTGACAATCAGTTTTACCGGTACTCTTGCCTGAATGGATTCCACATGACTGATGATGCCGATACTTCGTTTTTGACTTTGAAGCCGTTCCAAACTTGTCATGACTGTATCAAGAAGTTCATCATCGAGGCTGCCAAATCCTTCGTCGAGGAAGAAAAATTCCAGGGGAGCGGAACCGTTAAGCTGGATGGATGAAGACAGAGCGAGGGCAAGGGCGAGGGAAGTAATAAACGTTTCTCCTCCGGATAGAGTATCACAGGGGCGGAGGATACCGCCATTTTTGTTATCCCGGATAATAAATTCGGACAGTTCATTGATTTCCAGGGCGTAGTTGCCTCCGGATATTTTTGATAGAATTTGGGATGCCTGCCGGGCAATGTATGATAGCTTTGACTGGGCAATATATTCGACAAAGGCATTTCCTTTAAATAAGCTTTCCAGTTCTTTTATAAGATCTCTTTTATGCTTTTCCTTTTCCATCTTATTTTCCAGTTCTTTTTTTTCTTTTATTTTTTTTTCTTCTTCTTTGATCTGATGAGTAATAAGATCCAGGGAGGAACGAAGTTCCTGTTCTTTTTCCTTAGAAGTTTTCAACGTTTCCTGTAAGGATGCCCATTCTTCTTCCTCTATGTGGCGGTTGTTGAGTTTGTTTTTTAAATATTGTCTCTTATTTTTATTTTCTTCTGCATGCTCATAAAATTGTCGGACTTCGTCTTCCTGTTTTTTTAGAATGTCTTCTTCCATATAGTATTCGGAAAGATTGTCCTGTGGGGAAAATCCGTTTTTTTCCTTTTGTCTGTAATATAATGTTTCAGCCTGCCGGAAATGTTCTTCGGAAAGAGAGGCAGCACTTTTCCGGGAGACGAGTTCTTCTTTTTTGGCACGAAGAGTCTTTTCAGTCTGCATGAAAAGTTCCTCTGCAAGGAGTTTGTCTTTTTCTGCCCTGGAAAGTTCTTCCCTGGCAGAAAGAAGAAGGGAAGAAAAGTCAGAAGCAGGAGAATAATCGTCCGGAATTTCTTTTTTCTGTTCTGCAATGATTTTCTCACAGTTTTCGGTGCCGCTTGTTGCAGCGGAGATTTTCTCGTTGAGGGAGGAAAGATCACGGAATAATGCATCCTTTTTTTCCTGAATTTTATCAAGTTCTTTTCTGCTTTCCCGGATGGTGCGTTCCTCTTTTGACCGGGCGGCTTCTTTTTCCTGAAGAACGGTAAGTGCCTGGGAAAAATTATCGATCCCGTTTTCTTTTCGAAGAGTCAGAATGTCCTGTGCTTTCCTTTTCAGGGCAAGGTGTTCATTATGAAGAGCATTTTTCTTTTCGTTAAATTGTTCCGTCTGCTTTTGGCAGATTCCAATCTGGGAGGAATAGGTAGTGAGCAGTCCGGGGATTGTTTTCAACGAATACTCCGTATCTGAAAGGAAATTTTTGGAGAGTTCCGGTGCAATTTCCGGAAAAGCGGACAGTGATTCCTGATAGCTTTTCAGCAAAGAAAGATTTTGCTCCTCTTTTTTCAGGTTTTCTCTGGTTTGTTCCTCGTTTCTTTTCAGTTCTTTTTCCTGCTGTTCCAGTTCTGTCAGACTGGTTGTATCTGCGTCATGATTCTTGATAAAAGTGTCATGATGAACAGAGCCGCAGACCGGGCAGGGAATGCCCTCGGAGAGATCTTTTCGAAGAAGCACTGCCATATGTTCTATTTTCCATTGCTCTTGTTCTTCCTGGTTCTTTATCTGTCCCTGCTTTATCTGATTCAGTTTATTATCTAAAGAATCACAGTTTTTTTGTGTGATGGATATTTTTTGATTCAGAAAGGAAGAAATGTCACAAAGAAAAATCAGCTGTCGCTTTTTTTCTTTTTCCTCTTTTTCCATTCTGTACTGAATCTTTTTAAATTCCTGACAATTCTGTTCATAGTGTTTCTTTTGTTCCCGGTATGTTTCTTCCATCAGATGGCCCTCGTCGAGCATTTTTTTATATTCCGGGCTGATTTGATCTTCTTCTTTCTTTTTTTCATAAGAGAGGATTTTGTTACGAAGAATTTGTTCTTTGTGTATAAGAAGCGAGTGCTCGTCCTTTTTTTTAAGAAGAGTTTCTGTAAAAGTATTTTTATCGTTATGATATTGTTCCAGTTGCTGATTCCATTTTTTTATTGTATCCGCAGCTTTTTTTGCATTTTCCAGAATATGAATCTTGTTCTGCAGAACCGGCTGTTTTTTTGTCCACTGAAGGGATAGTTCTTCTTTTTTCTCTTTTTGCGTGTTGTATTCAAGAAGAAGGAATTCCACTTCCTGTTCTGTTTTTTTAAGTAAAGTTAAAGCTTCCTCTTTTTTCTTTTTTGCTGCGTTTTTTTGTTCTTCAAAGGGGCGGATTTCGTTTGCTTTTTTCTTTCTTAAAAGCAGGGCTTCTTTTTCCTGTATTTTTGGAAGAAGTTCCTGGTTTTTAAAAAAGATTTCCTCTACAGGAGAGAGTTCTTTTTGCAGGGACAGTATTTCTTCGGCTGATGAAAAACGGTCAGAAAGGATACGAAGATTTTCAGAGACTTCATTTAAAGAGGCACGTTTTGTTTTTAATTCTTTTTTTAGGTTCTCAATATTTTCTTCGGAAATGTTTTCATATGCTTTTTGTTCACCGGATAACTGGCTTAATGTTAAGTCCTGGTCGCGTTTTGCACGGGCAATCTGATTTGTCAGCTTCTCCCCATATTTTTCCAGATGAAAAATACGCTGGAGCATAATTCTTCGATCTTTATTTTTTAATTTCAGAAATTCGCTAAACTGGCCCTGGGGTAAAACAACGGTGCGCATAAAATCATCGCTGCTCAGTCCAAGGAGGCTGGTGCAGGCACCGGTCACTTCCATGGGTTTGTCGGCAAGAACGGTTTCTTCCTCTCCCACATACTCAATCAGTCGGGCAGTAATGTTCCTCACTGTAGATTTTTCCTGATTGGAATAACGAAAAGATCTTTCTACAAGATATGTTTTTACCTTATTGGTAGTAATGGAAAAACGGAAAGAAACAGTGGCGGTCTTTTCATTTAAATTAATAAAATTTTTTGTCTCTCTTGGAAGCTTTGCATACAGGGCGAGGGTGATTGCATCGAGGATGCTGGATTTTCCGCTTCCTGTTGGCCCAAAGATTCCAAAAAGTCCCCGGGACGTCAAAGTGGAAAAATCAATAGTCTGTTCTTTGGTGTAGCAGTTGATTCCTTTAAAACGTAAGAAAAGTGGTCTCATAATTCATCCTCCTTTAAAATTTCCATAAGAAGGGAAAAAGTTTCATCAGACATATCCACCTGAAATTTCTTCTGGTAGAAATCTTTGACTAAAACATCAAAAGGCAGTTCTTTTCGATCAATTTCTGAAGAAAAATTTTCTTCATCTTCTGGAAGAATCGGGGTGATGGATAAGATGTCAGATTTCAGTGTTCGCATTTTTCGTATGTCTTCTTCATGAATATAGTGGTCTGTTTTGATTTTCAGGTAAACCCAGCAATTTCTGCTTTTATTCTCTTCACATTTCTCCAGGGCATCTATCACGCTGTCGCAGTTCCAGATTTCAATAGGCTTATAGATTGGAAGCGGTATTTCTCTGATTTCACAGGGATTTCCGGCAGAGAGAGAGACAGCCAGAACCTGCTTTCGAAAGGAGGTCTCCTTAATAGTAAAATGAAGAGGAGAACCACTGTATCTTGCCCGGGAACATCCGGGAACTTTCTGGGGCTTATGGATATGTCCCAGGGCGATATAATCCGCTTCCTCTGGGAAAACACTGCCGCTGACCATATAGCTTCCCCCAAGCTGGATGCTTCGTTCAGAGCCGTCCTCCAGGCTGTTCATCACAAAAAGATGTCCGGCTGCAAGGTGGATGGATCCCGGATGATAATGGGTGCTTAATGATGAAAATAAAGAAGCAATTTTTTCTCCATAGGAGAGGGCTTTTTGCGTTTCTTCCTGAGTTTCCTCCAGATAGACTTCGTTTAACCGTTTTTCACTCGGAAACGGCATGAGAAGGCAGTCGGTCTCTTCACCATGGATTATGGCATGAAAATAGCCGGGACCACTTTCTGTAATGATGTTTTTTCCGTATTCGCCCGGTGAAACGATATAATTCGGAGTTCCTGCCATGACGATACCATGTTCCTTTGCCAGGGGACCGGGTGCGGTGAGTCGTTCCGGGTTATCATGATTTCCGGCAATAACGACGGTCATGCATTCCCCGTCTCTGGATATTTTTTTTAAAGTATCATAAAATAATTGTTCGGCAATGGCCGGAGGATTGTAGCTGTCGTAGATATCCCCGGAAATAATCACCAGATCTGCCTGTTCCCTTTCACAAATCGCAATAAAATCTTCCAGAAATCTTTCCTGTTCTTCCAGCCTGCTGTGTCCTTCTATATTTTTTCCAAGATGCCAGTCTGCTGTGTGGATTAACTTCATGGGAATGCTCCTTTCTGTCTCATTTATATGATATTGTATACGAAGTAAGAAAAGGATGCAAGGATTGAGAAATCCATGATGGTGTGCTATGATGTTAAAAGTGTGCAAAAAAAGACGATAGAGAGGTTTATTATGGAGTACTATATGGATATTTCGACAGAATTGTTCGAAAAGATAAAAGAGCATGAGACGGAGGAACTTCTTTTTAAAGAAGAGGAATTAAATGTCCTTACTAAAAAAAATGAATTTCCTTATTTTGAACAGGGAGACACCTTAAAATTATATCATCCCGGGGAAGATCCGGAGGCATTTCGTCTGGAAATTACAGGGGAGAAAATAAAGAATGGACAAATTTCCCTTTCTTTTGAACGTCTGGAATGGATGATGGCTTTGGAGACAACAGCCGATGCATTTCTGAAAGAGGAAAAAGAATTGCGAGAAGAATATGGAATTATTGAATAGGGAGGGACGAAGATTGAAGAAAGAAATAATGCAAAGGACGGTTGTTGTCTGGTTTCTGGCAATGGTCTCCTGTATACTATGGGGAAGTGCGTTTCCCTGTATAAAAATCGGATATCGGTTATTCCATATTCCTTCGGGAGATGCCGCCTCCCAGATTTTTTTTGCCGGCTGCCGTTTCTTTTTGGCGGGTGTACTTGTCCTTTTGATTGCGGGAACTTTTGGCAGAAAGAGTGTTATGTTAAGGAAAGAAGAGATTCCCAGAGCTCTTATTTTGTCCGTATTCCAGACCAGCCTGCAGTATG
>JALFIK010000147.1 GCA_022776205.1 Eubacterium sp. | reverse complement strand
GAAATAAGATAAAGACAAAAGAAGATTTTTATAAAAAAATCCGGCAGGATCTCTCCCTGCCGGAATATTTCGGAAATAATCTGGATGCCCTCTTTGATGTTTTAACAGAAAGAAACGACTCCATCGTATTTGAATTTTTTTCTTTTAATCTTCTTGAAGATAATCTGGGAAGATCTTTCCTCTCAGGGCTTCTAAGGCTCCTAGAGGATATCAAAGCTTCCGCCATAATACATTAGCATAACAAGAATTGCCAGAAGCTCCAAAGCCGGAACAACAGGGACGGATCCCGCAAGCCGGCCACGGAGCTTTTCTTTCATCCGGGCACACCGGATTTCCACTGTTTTTTCCAGATCACTTAGCATGAGAAGCGGTCGGGAAAAAACCTTTGGCATAAGAAGGACCGGCAGAATACAGGAAAGGGCAAGATAAATCCATTCCCAGCTCTGGGAAAATGTTTTTATAAGCAGATCCATACTTCCGGAAAACATGAGCACATAAAGAACGAGTCGGTGCCAGAAATAAATCTGAAGAGTTCTCTGTCCCATCTTTCCCGGAAGTTCCATCTTCCGGTCGGGAATCAGGCTGATGATGGCCGCTCCCATAAGAAATGCCACAAGATAAAATCCGAGCCGATGTACAAAGCCACAATTTTCTATATTAATCAGTGCATAGGCATTCCGTCCGGTAAGAAGACGGATATAGGAGTAAATCTCGTCAATTTTTCCGAAGGAAACCCAGAAAATCGTGCCAATCTCCACGCAGGCAAGCAGTTTAATAAAGGGTTTCTCCAGGCTCTTTTGTACTTTTTGCGCATTCAGATGATAACCCAGATAGTAGAATGGGAAAAATACGATAATCCTTGACAGATAAAGAAAACTGCCGATTTTTACATCGTAACCTGCCAGGCAGGCAAGAACAATGCTTCCCGGAAATACCAGACGGGGATCCAGATTCCGAAGCAGGTAGGTGAGTACCATTAAAGCAGCCATGGCAAACATATACCACGGAATTCCTGTATCACCAAACCAGTGAAAGACCGCTTTTTGATGGAAAAGAATTTTAATCCCGTATATGAGAAATTTCAGTGTATATCCAATCATAATGTAATATACGGGCTTACTCCATCGAAAAGGATGCTCTTCATCCCATTTTCTTTCCAAAAGTCCGGAAAGAAAAATAAAAAGAGGCATATGAAAGGAATAGATAAATACAGATAAACTCTTCATCAGGTCCGAAACCCCTGCATATTGGTTTACAAAATGTCCGATCACAACCGTCATAATAAGAAAACACTTCAGATTATCCCACTTACAGACACGTCCCGGTGCATTATTCTGCATCATTCCCATTCCTTTCTACCTCTTTGTATTATATATATTTACTTATTCTTTACATTTCCATAAGCAATTTATGATTATAACACCAGTAAGATAAAAATTCCAGAGAAATATTTACTTATTTTTTCTTCCTATTTCGCCTTCTCTGCCGTTTCACAACAAACTCCATCTCATCAAGTTCCGGCATAAAACTGTCTGTTCCGATCTTTTCAAAACGACTGTCTTTCCGAAGTTCCCTGATTACCCTGTCATGACCACGTTCTTTAAAATCCTTTCCAATCATCATGATTAAAAGGAAAATGAGTAACGGACCACAGAAAGCGCCGGCAATCAGCTTCGTATCAAGCTGTACCGCCTCATTCTCCACACCGTTTGGGGTGTCATTCGGAACCCGGTGCCCCCGGACTAACAGCCGGTGCGTGTTGATTCCATAAGGTGTACAGGTAACCAGCGTACAGTAATCTTTCCCTTCTTCAATCTGAAGTTCGGAAAAATCCTCCGGAATGATTATTCGAATCTGGTCTACCTGGTAGGTCAGGGTCTGATCGAGAATATGGAAGATAAAGATATCTCCTTCCGACAATTTGTCAAGATCCGTAAACAGTTTAGAAGACGGCAATCCCCTGTGCCCGGAGACTACCGTATGTACATTCTCTCCTCCGACCGGAAGGGAAGACCCTTCCAGATGGCCTATGGCGATCTGAAGGACTGCCTCATCCGTACCGTGATAAATCGGGAGTTCACATTTAATCGTCGGAATCGATATATATCCCATAATCCCGTCTCCATTTAAATTAAGCTCCGATTCATATTCTTTCTGTTCGCTTTCCGGAATCGTCAGATGAAATCCTTTCTCTGCCACTTTCTTATTATATTCTACGGCATTATTCCATATTTCTTTTAACTTTTCTTTATCCGTGTTATCCACTGCTTCTTTATATGATTCCACAACCTGGGTCTGATGTCTTTTATTCCACCAGTTACTAAAAGACGGGTACAGCATCAGACCAAGTCCCGTGAGCAAAATCAGTGTTAATATAATTGTAGTAATATGTTTCTTCATCCTGCATGCTCTCCTTAATGGTGCAAGTAATTCATCATAAAACTTCTTTTTAGTATAACACAGATTTTGCTTGATTTCGATAGAAAATACTATGAAATCATCCCTTATTTGAAAACATATCAGAATATCACTCTTTTGGAAAAAAATTTTAGAGGCATTTTCTTCCGTATTTTCTATTTCATAACACATGAATTTGCTCTGTGTAACATAAATAGGAATATTTCACAGTTTTATCACTTGCTGCGGTACCATTTCCATGAACCAAAGACAGCAAATGCGATGAATAATGCGCCGCATATTGTGTAAAAACAGGTGCCGGAACCACCGGTTTGTGGAAGGGCTTCGCCGGTGGAGTTTGCGACTGTGATCGTATAAACTCCATTTTCACAGGTGGAAAGAAGATTCCCTTCTTTTCCATCGAATCCGGCTGTCAGGGTTCCGTCTTCCCTGACAATGATCCGGATATCTTTTGTCAACCTATTGTATCCGGCAGGTGATTCCGTCTCCGTAAGAATATAGGTTCCCTGCGGTAATGTAAAATCAGGAACCGGAGTAAACGCTCCGTCATCCCCTGCAGTTAAATTGTCTGCAGTTGTTTCTTTTCCATCTTTCATGTATGTATATACGGATTTTTCTTCTCCATTTACTTGATATAAAGTAAATTTTGCCCCCGCCAATGCATTGCCTGATGCATCTGTTTTTTTAAATACAATCGTGTTGTTGTAATAATTTTTAAAGGTGACCGTATTATCAATGAATTTTTTCTCGGAATCTTCTAATGTTACACTTCCTGTTGTTGTTCCGCTTCCGCCGTCCCCAAAATCCATGGTATACTTGGTCGTTACATATGGTATCTCGGTCGTTCCGCCATCTGCTTCCGCCGTCATATGTTCCTCAACCTGATACACTTTTCTTGGGTCAAGATTAGGAAATGTATAAGAGTATTCTCCATTCTCTCCCCGGTTAAATGAGGAAAATTTGATTCCAGAATATAATGGATTCCATTTTTCTCCATCTGCTGATTCCTTCAGGGTAAATTGGGCATTGTTAAATTCCTCCATGGACGGAGGGCTGTTTCTTTTATTTCCATTAATATAAAATTCTTTGATAATCGTTATATCTTTTGTTGCCTTTGTCGCATCATTTTTAACCTGCACTTTCACATGCCCGGCCGGAGGAACGGTTGCAGAGCCACTTTCTCCTAAATCAATCGTGTGACCGCTTCCATCTGTTGTCGTATAAGTCACTTCATAAATTCTCCCGGTATCCGGTTCGATGACCTGAATCTCCGTGCCGGCATCAATTCCTGCAAAATATGCCATTTGTCCTGCTTTGATCGTAAATTTGCCTTCGGAATCTGTGGTATGCGTCTTTGATGTTTCACTGGATAATGTGTATTCCTGATTTGCCGCAACAGAGTACTCACTCTGTCCAGAAACTTTTTTCTTCAACTGAAGGATATAGGTTTCCTCCGCTGCCTGGGTGGCGTCAAGTCCTTCCACCGTTTTGCTCACCGCGATACTTCCTTCCGGAATTGGTGGAATATTCACTTTCATTTTAAGGTTTGATGCACCGGCACCACGTTCTTGGTAAAAGATCTGGATTTTATGTGCCGTACCATCTGCAAAAGTATTATTGTTACTGGTGTCCCAGGTCGTTTTCCCTAATGTTCCTGCCCGCTCAAACATCGCTCGAATGGTAGTAGAATTCCATTGTACCGGAGAATTCGTCGTCTGGTTGGTATATCCTACTTCTCCTGTTGCAAAGTTGATGTAT
This sequence comes from Eubacterium sp., assembly GCA_022776205.1. Taxonomy (GTDB): domain Bacteria; phylum Bacillota; class Clostridia; order Lachnospirales; family Lachnospiraceae; genus Anaerobutyricum. The sequence goes on along the minus strand of JALFIK010000147.1, from coordinate 1,103 downwards.
CCGCTCTGGGCATCGTGAATGCCACCAAGGTCAAGAACCAGTGTCCCGTCAATGTAAACGACCATGTCGTCATCTCCGGTGAATTCATAAATCATGTCTTCTCCGTTGACCTTCCCGTCCACCGGCTGATAAAAGTCCGCGGTTGCATACATGCCAAAATAAAAATCATTACTTTCATTAAAACCATAAAGTGCTTCGTTATATCGTGGATCTGTTTTGCTCAACCCGCCACCATTATCATTATATAAATTTCTGTTTTGAACCAATGAAGTCTTTAATGTATTGTACGGCATAAAATTACCGCGCTTATAATAAAACTTCCCTTCATTGCTTGGTGTGCCAAGCTGCCTGTAAACCTTAAAGTCACTTTCCGTTAATGAGGCGAAGTTTTCGGCACTGTTATAATAGAAATAGCCCGTTTCTTCATATACGGATTTCAAAAACAGATGGGATACTTCATTGGTCGTTGGAAACAGGGAAGCAAGGGATACTCCTTCTGCAGTTTTTAGCTCATTGCCCTCTATTGTCCTTGCATAACATCCCTGTTTTGTGGAGCCATCTCCGTAGCCACCGCCAATGGAATCACTCATTCCATTACCGGCGGTGGCATAATTGGTCATATAAATATGGAAACCAAGAGAGCGGTTATCGACTGTCTCCACTGTTTTCAGGGAAGGGCCCTTGCTGTAAATTGCATATATTTTATCTCCATACTGAACATCCGCCGTATGCTTCGTCTCCGAGGATTCTCCAACGGCCATTGTCGTATATATATACTGCCATTTTGTTCCACTTTCGTCTGTGATACTGGTCAGTTTGCTGTTATAGATTGTGGTTCCATCTGGATAGGTTTCCCCAGATTTTATAATTTGTGCATTTTCAAAAGTATAGCCGTCTACTGCGTATCTGCTTAAGTCAATTGTAGTAGGGGATTTTTCTGTTGCCGCAATCGTATTCAAAGTGGCGTTTGTTGTGACTTCCAGACCGTTTTGATCCATAAAATACACCGTTGCACTTTTGTCATTTTCCCATGTGATTGTAAAATTTGAGAAACTTGTCAGTTTGAATTCTGCAATTGCTTTTTTCTTTTTTGCAAAAACCAT
>JALFIK010000095.1 GCA_022776205.1 Eubacterium sp. | reverse complement strand
GCTGAACCGGTGCCTGCTGGTTATTTTTATTTTTCTGCTTTTTCTGATTATTAAAATCATTATTCCGGGTATTGCCACGGCGGTTATTTTTTCCACCTCGATTTTCATTTCTGCTGGTTTCTTTATTGTCCCGGCTGTGTTCCCGGTTAATATCATGACGGTTTTCTCTACCGTTTCTCGGTTCTTTTGCATTAATCGGAGTGTCGCCTAAAGACGAGTTATTTCTTCTGTTATCATTCCCGCCACGGTTATTGTTCCGATTTTCCCCGCGATTATTATTCCGGCTGTCTGTGCGACTGTCACGGCCGGAGCGATTGTCCGGACGGTTATTGTTGCGATTCTCCCCGCGATTATTGTTCCGGTTATCTGTTCGGTTGTCGCGGCCGGGGCGATTGTCCGAACGGTTATTGTTCCGGTTATCCCCACGATTATTATTCCGGCTGTCTGCACGACTGTCACGGCCGGAGCGATTGTCCGGACGGTTATTGTTGCGATTCTCCCCGCGATTATTATTCCGGTTGTCTGTTCGGTTGTCGCGAACAGTGCGGGCAGCCGGACGACTGTTATTCTCACGGTTGCTTTCTTTTGCTTTCATTTCTTTTGTTTCTTTTTTCGGAGTATTCACCGGCCGTGTTTCTTTCTTTTCTTCTTTTTTATTATAACTGTTTTTTAACTGATCTACCTGTTCATCTGTGACGGTACTCATGTGGCTCTGCACATCAATACCTTGTTGCTTTAATGCAGCAATTACTTCCTTGCTACTTTTTCCTAATAATTTAGCGACTTCATGTACTCTCATTTTCGGCATCCGCTATCCCTCCATATTCAGATTAATTTTCTTAACGATTGATTTTGCAAAACCTTCATCCAAGATACAGATGGAAGCCCTGTATTCCTTTCCGGTCCAATGTCCCAGTTCTTCCTTTGTGGCAAATATTTCAATGGGAACATCATAAAAATTACACATATCCCTGAATTTCTTTTTCGTATTATCAGAGGCGTCTTCTGCCACAATCACCAGACTGGCATTGCCGGATTTCACTTCTTTTTCTGTGGAAAACTCTCCGCTTTTTACCCTGCCGGCTCTCGCTGCCAGGCCAATAACGGACAATACCTTACTGTTGTTTTGTGCCAAGCTCCTTCAACTCCTCTTCCAATCGGTCATATATCTCATCCGGGATGGAAATCTTTAAAGATCGTTCCAGTCCCTTCGAACGTCTTGCTTTTTTAAGACAATCCGGAGAAAAACAGATATAGGCACCCCTGCCGTTTTTCCTGCCATTCACATCTAAAACGACTTCATTTTCCGGTGTCCGGATCACCCGTATCATTTCTTTTTTCGCCTTCATCTCCCGACAGCCCACACACTGTCTCAATGGTATTTTCTTTCCCATACTAAGTCACCAGTCCGTATTATTCTTCCGGTTCTTCTGTCAAAGAAGCATTTTCTTCTTCCTCTGCCGGAATATCCTCCGTCAGGTTTTCCTCTTCATCTAAATCTGTCTCTTCCTCAAAGTCAAAGTCCTCATCATCGAAATCATCCCCGAAATCCAGTTCTTCGGAAAGTTCTGCCGCCTGGCTTTCGCTCTTAATGTCAATTTTATACCCGGTCAGTTTCGCAGCAAGACGTGCATTCTGGCCTTCTTTTCCGATTGCCAGAGAAAGCTGGTAATCCGGCACAACAACACGGGCACTCTTTTCTTCTTCATTCACCTCAACAGAAATTACATTGGAAGGACTTAAAGCATTCTCGATCAGGACAGCCGGATCATCATCCCATGTAATAATATCAATTTTTTCTCCATGAAGATCGTTCACGATGGCATTCACCCTCGCACCGTTAATTCCCACACAGGCACCGACCGGATCCACGTTCGGGTCATTGGAATATACAGCCATCTTTGTACGGGAACCTGCCTCACGGGCAATGCTTCGTATTTCAACCGTTCCGTCATAGACTTCTGCTACTTCTTTTTCAAAAAGACGTTTCACGAGCTCCGGATGGGTTCTTGATACAATGATCTTTGGTCCTTTATTGGTATCCTTTACTTCCACAACGTAGAGCTTGATTCGGTCGGTCGGCTTAAACACCTCCCCTTTCACCTGCTCTTTTTCTGTAAGAACCGCATCTGTCTTATCATCAAGACTCACACTGATATTCTTCCCGTTATAACGCTGTACTACTCCGGTTACAATATCTTTTTCTTTATGGGCAAAATGTTCAAAAACAACTCTTCGTTCTTCTTCCTTAATCTTCTGTACAATAACGCTTCTCGCATGTTGTGCAGCAATTCTTCCAAAATTCTTTGGAGTCACCTCAATATTTACGATATCTCCGAGTTCATAATTGGAATGAATCATCTTCGCATCTTCTAAACTGATCTGTGTGGCCGTATCTTCCACATCTTCCACAACTGTCTTTTCCACAAAAACAGAAATATCTCCTGTCTCTCTGTCCATGTTTACCTTCACGATCGCATTCTTCCCAAAATCCCGGTTACATGCCGCTACCAGGGAATCCTCGATTGCCTGCATGATCACTTCCTTTTCGATATGCTTTTCCTTTTGTAATTGATTCAGAGCATCAATTAATTCACTCATTTTTCCGCATCCTCCTACTTGTGCATTTATCAAAAATCAATTGCCAGACGAACCATGGCGAGATCTTTTCTGTTAAATTCCATCTCTTTTGTTTCCGTTCTGATCAAAATCGTATCTTCATTGTAATCTTCTAAAATTCCTTCGAATTCTTTCTGACCGTCTACCGGTCTGTAAAGTTTACACTCAATTTCTTTTCCGATGCTGCGACGAAAATCCTTATCTTTTTTCAGAGGTCTTCCCAGACCCGGGGAACTGACCTCAAGAATATAAGCATCTGAAATAAAATCTTCTTCATCAAGCTTTGCTTCGAGCGCACGGCTTATAAGAACACAGTCATCAATATTTATGCCGCCTTCCTTATCGGCATACACCCTGAGATACCAGTTGGCACCTTCCTTCACATACTCCACATCGACAAGCTCAAAATGATTCTCTTCAATGATGGGGGTTACCAGTTCTTCTGTCCTTGCAACAATCTCTCATTTTT
>JALFIK010000093.1 GCA_022776205.1 Eubacterium sp. | reverse complement strand
ATGAGCAGAGATATTTAAAGCTTCTTGACAATGTGAAGAAAGAAATCGTATTCTCCAGAGACGGAGATACTATCTGGCAGTGTGCAAACTGCGGACATATCTGCATTGGAAAGAAAGCACCGGAAGTATGCCCAATCTGTGATCATCCACAGTCCTATTTCCAGATTAAGGCAGAGAACTACTAGAATTTGCGAAAGATGAATAAAAATAAAAAAGGGGGACATAATGATAATGTCCGGTAAGAAACCGGAAAAGGACAGTCGTCAGGAAAAACTTATATCCTCCCCTTTCTGGGATGCCGACCCCGTGTGGCCGGCATCCCTTTTTCATGTAAATAAAAAAATTTTTGGAAGATGAAAAAAATCAAGGAAAATTACTTGACAAACATAAGAAGGTTCTATATAATATCAACCTGTAAAGCAAAAGTACTTTACATGAGGTGAGTAAATTGGACAGAATTTTGGAGAAATCATTACTGTTTGATTTTTATGGAGAGTTACTGACACAACATCAGAAAAAGGTATATGGAGAATATATACAGAACGACCTGTCCTATTCCGAGCTGGCAGAGCTTCTTGGAATCAGCAGGCAGGGCGTGCATGATCTGATCCGGCGATGCGAAAAGATTCTTTCGGATTATGAGAGCCGGCTCCATCTCGTGGAGAATTTTCAGCAGGTAAAGAAGACAGTGGCTGCCATCCATTCCTGTGCAAGGGAGATTGAGGATTGTGAAGACAGGACACTGATTCATGAGAAGATTGCGGAGATTGCAGAGTTATCCAGCAGTATACTGGAGGAGTATTAAGAGCAGGGAGAATGATTTATGGCATTTGAGAGCCTTACAGATAAATTGCAGAATGTCTTTCGGAATTTAAGAAGCAAGGGACGTCTTACCGAGGCCGATGTGAAGGAGGCCATGAAGGAAGTAAAGCGGGCCCTGCTTGAGGCAGATGTTAATTTCCGTGTGGTAAAGTCTTTCGTAAAGACCGTGACGGACCGGGCGGTAGGGCAGGATGTACTTACCGGGCTGAATCCGGGCCAGATGGTGATCAAGATCGTGAAAGAAGAGATGGAAGCCCTGATGGGCTCTAAGACGACAGAGCTTGTGATCCTTCCGGGAAATGAGATCACGGTTTTTCTTATGGCAGGACTTCAGGGTGCCGGTAAGACGACAACCTGTGCCAAGATTGCCGGACAGCTTAAGAAGAAAGGAAAGAAACCATTGCTGGTTGCCTGTGACGTTTATCGTCCGGCTGCCATTAAACAGCTCGAAGTTAACGGAGCCAAACAGGGAGTTCCGGTTTTCTCCATGGGAGACAAACAGAATCCGGTGGATATTGCGAAAGCCTCCATTGAACATGCGAGGGAAAACGGTAATAACATAGTAATTCTGGATACTGCGGGACGTCTTCATGTGGATGAATCCATGATGGAGGAACTTAAGAATATTAAAGAAAATGTTGATGTGACCCAGACAGTGCTCGTTGTGGATGCCATGACCGGACAGGATGCGGTGAATGTGGCGAAGAGTTTCGAGGAGAAGGTCGGCATTGACGGTGTGATTTTAACAAAGCTTGACGGTGATACCCGTGGCGGAGCGGCCCTTTCCATTCGTGCCGTAACCGGGAAACCGATTTTATATGTGGGTATGGGTGAGAAACTGGAAGATCTCCAGCAGTTTTATCCGGACCGTATGACAAGCAGAATACTTGGAATGGGAGATGTCTTTACCCTCATCGAGAAAGCGGAGAATGCCGTGGACGAGGAAGAGGCGAAAAAGTTAGAACAAAAGATCCGCAAGGCGGAGTATGGTTTTGATGACTTTCTCTCCCAGATGCAGCAGATTAAGAAGATGGGAAGCCTGACAGAGATTTTATCCATGCTTCCGGGTGTGGGAAGTCAGCTTAAGAATGTGGATGTGGACGACAGTGCACTAAGCCGTATCGAGGCGATGATTTATTCCATGACACCGGCAGAGCGGGCAAACCCGAATCTGTTAAATCCTTCGAGAAAGAAGAGAATCGCCCAGGGCTCCGGAGTGAGCCTTCAGGAAGTAAACAAACTGTGCAAACAGTTTGACCAGTCCAGAAAGATGATGAAGCAGATGAGCGGATTCATAGGCAAGGGCGGCCGCAGAAGAGGCGGTTTTGGCTTTGGAGGAAGAAAATCTCCATTTTAGATAAAATACGATGGCAGCCGGGTAACCGGTTCCAAATAGATGAAACAATTAATGTAAAATATGAAAGAGGTGAATCACATGGCAGTAAAGATGAGATTAAAGAGAATGGGTAAAAAGAGAAATCCTATTTATAGAATTGTCGTAGCAGACGCAAGATCTCCTAGAGACGGAAGAAACATCGACGAAATCGGTTTCTATGATCCAAACCAGGATCCGAGCGTAGTTAAGATCGACGAAGAAGCAGCAAAAGACTGGCTTTCCAAGGGAGCACAGCCTACAGACACTGTTGCAAGATTATTAAAGAATGCCGGTATTGAGAAATAATCACTGGGGGCTTGTATTATGAAAGATTTGGTAAAAGTCATAGCAGTTTCTCTGGTAGATCATCCGGAAGAAGTTGTCGTTGAAGAAAAGGAGACGGAGAATTCCATCATCCTTGAATTACATGTTGCCCCGGATGATATGGGCAAGGTAATCGGAAAACAGGGACGAATTGCCAAGGCAATCCGAACTGTGGTAAAGGCAGCAGCTTCCCGGGATGAAAAGAAAGTGATAGTTGATATCGCTCCGTAATTGGCATTTAGAAATGTTACCTGTAAATCATGTCACAGGTAACATTTTTTTCTATAAAGAAAAAGAATTTGATGGCAGAATGGAGATAAAAGGCGATGGAAGATTTATTACAGGTTGGAATAATTACAGGAACCCACGGACTGAAGGGGGAAGTCAAAGTATTTCCGACTACGGATGACAAGGAACGATTCAATGATCTTGATACGGTACTGATTAATACCGGAGATGAGATGATTGAACAGCATGTGGAATACTGTAAATTTTTCAAACAGTTTGTTTTTGTAAAATTTCGGGGAATCGATGACATTAACGATGTGGAGAAATATAAAAGATGCCCTCTGATGGTGACGAGAGAGGATGCAGTCCCTCTTGAAGAGGATGAGTACTTTGTCGCAGATCTTCTTGGTCTTACCATTGTAGATGACAGCGGGGTGACCATTGGGGTTCTTGAGAATGTCATTGCAACCGGTGCGAACGATGTTTATGAAGTGCGGACCCCGGATGGGGGAGATGTGCTTCTCCCAGCGATTAAAGACTGCATTCTTGACGTGGATATGGAGGAGAAGATCATTCTTGTTCATATGCTGAAGGGACTGATGGAATAATGAATTTCCATGTGCTTACCCTTTTCCCTGATATGATCGTGCAGGGACTGCATACGAGCGTGACCGGAAGAGCACTCGATAAGGGTATCATTCATCTGAACGCGGTAAATATCCGGGATTATTCGAAAGATAAACACAAGCATGTCGATGATTATCCCTACGGAGGGGGTGCCGGTATGGTGATGCAGCCGGAGCCCATCAGTCTAGCCTATGAAGATCTGACAAAAAATATGGGAAAAAAGCCACGGGTGATTTATGTGACACCTCAGGGAACCACATTTTGTCAGTCGATGGCAGAGGAATTTGCAAAAGAAGAGGATCTCGTTTTTCTCTGCGGTCATTATGAAGGCGTGGATGAGCGGATTCTGGAGGAAATTGTTACAGATTATGTATCCATTGGTGATTATGTGCTTACCGGAGGGGAACTTCCGGCGATGGTAATGATGGATGCGGTTTCCCGCCTTGTACCGGGAGTGCTTAATAATGAGGATTCTGCACAATTCGAATCGTTCCATGACAATCTGTTAGAGCATCCTCACTACACCCGTCCGGTGGAATTTCATGGAAAAAGAGTCCCGGAAGTTCTTTTGTCCGGACATCATGGAAACATTGAACGGTGGAGAAGGAATGAATCGCTGAAAAGAACGCTTGAAAGGCGCCCGGACTTATTGGAAGATGCCCTGTTAACTGAGGAAGACAGAAGATATCTTGAAACACTGGGATATTCGCTGCCCCGGAGGGAAGAATAAGAAAGTGAAAAAAATACTTGCGAATAAAAAGCAAGTATGGTATGATTGAACAGTTGTGAGAAAAGGCGGTCCGCTGTTACAATACTGGTATTAAGAACGCCGAGAATATATAGGAGGTCACACATGAAAGATATTATCAAAAGCATTGAAGATGCACAGTTGAAGCCAGAAGTTGAAAACTTCCGCGTTGGAGATACTGTACGTGTTTCCGCAAAGGTTGTGGAAGGTTCCCGTGAGAGAATTCAGGTTTTCGAAGGAACAGTCATTAAGAGACAGAATGGCGGAGCAAAAGAAACTTTTACTGTAAGAAAGTTCTCCAACGGTGTTGGTGTTGAGAAGACATGGCCGGTACATTCTCCGATTGTTACGAAGATTGAAGTAACAAGAAGAGGTAAGGTAAGAAGAGCGAAACTTTACTATCTGCGTGACAGAGTTGGTAAGAAAGCAAAAGTAAAAGAATTAGTTAAATAAGCATCAGACAAAACCGGGGCGAGTATTTATACTTGCCCTGTTTTTCCATACAGATTTATTTGAGGAAAGCAGGTGGGAAAAACAGATGAAAAATTACCGGTATTTAGAGAGAAGAAACCGAATGCTGCGCCGGGCAGGTTTCTGGGTCGGAGAGGTGGCCATTGCTATTATCCTTGCTTTCCTTCTGATCCAGTTTTGCTTTCAGACGGTGACAGTTCACGGAGAATCCATGCAGCCGGCCTATTATGACGGGGATGTGGTCTTTGTAAATAAGATGGATTATTTATTCCACGGCCCGAAACGTCTTGATCCGGTTGTACTCGAGCTTGAAAACGGGACGACGACCCATTATTCGGTCAAGAGGGTAGTCGGACTGCCGGGAGAGACCGTGAAGATTGAAGAAGGAAAGCTCTATGTGAATGAAAAGGAACTCAAAGGTTTTACCAGTCAGGAAATACTTTCTGCGGGACTTGCGGCCTATAGTGTAAAACTTGGGGAAGATGAGTATTTTGTCATGGGAGATAACTGTAATAACAGTGAGGATTCCCGTGTATCAAATATTGGAAATATAAAAAAAGAACAGTTTGTCGGAAAAGTATCATTTACCATACATAAAGGAGACGGACAGCAGGAGGGATGAATATGCATTTTCAGTGGTATCCCGGCCATATGACAAAGGCCAGGCGGATGATGCAGGAAAATATCAAACTGATTGATATCGTGGTGGAGCTGGTGGATGCCAGAGTGCCATTTAGCAGTAAGAATCCGGATATTGATGATCTGGCAAAGAACAAGATGCGTCTGATTGTTTTAAATAAGGCAGATATGGCAGACACGAAGATTACCGATCTCTGGCAGAAATATTATGAAGATCAGGGTTTTTTCGTGGCCAGAGTCAATTCCCGTAAGGGAACCGGCCTTAAGGATGTGAAGGCAAAGATGGAAACTGCCTGCCGGGAAAAGAAAGAAAGGGATAAGAAAAGAGGAATCCTGAACCGACCGCTCCGGGCAATGGTAGTGGGAATCCCCAATGTGGGGAAATCGACATTTATTAATTCCTTTGCCGGAAAAGCCTGTGCAAAAACGGGAAACAAACCGGGAGTTACCAAGGGAAAACAGTGGATCAAACTGAATAAAAATGTGGAACTCCTTGATACGCCCGGAATTTTGTGGCCGAAATTTGAAAATCAGCAGGTGGGACTCCGGCTTGCCCTGATTGGATCAATTAAAGAGGAGATCCTTAATATTACAGAGATGACCGGAGAATTTATTACCTTTTTAAGGGAGTCCTATCCGGGAGTCATCCGGGAAAGATACGGTGTGGAAGAAGAAGGAACGAATGAGGAAATTCTTGAAAAAGTGGCCCGGGAAAGAGGTTGTCTAATGAAAGGAAGCCAGGTGGATACGGAGAAGGCGGCCCGGCTTATTTTAGAGGATTTTCGGGCCCTTCGTCTTGGAAGATTATCTTTGGAGGTGCCAGATGAGCAGTAAAGAGAAAGAACAGGAGAACAGTGCGGTGAGAAATCTGCTTGGAACCGTAGCATATATTGCAGGAGTATGTATTGTTGTGTTTCTGATTTTACATTTTGTCGGACAGAGAACGGTTGTAAATGGACATTCCATGGACCCGACACTCGCAGACGGTGAGAATCTGATCATGGATAAGCTGTCTTATCGTTTCCATGATCCGAAACGCTATGATATTGTGATTTTTCCGGGTGTGGAAGAATACGGACAAAGACCTTACTATATTAAAAGGGTGATCGGACTGCCGGGAGAGACGGTACAGATTAAGGATGGAAAGGTATATATTAACGGAAAACAGTTAAAAAGTGATGTATACGGAATCACGGATTATATCGATTATCCGGGAATTGTCGAGGAACCGCTTACCCTTTCTGATGATGAATATTTCTGTCTGGGAGACAACCGTCCGGTAAGCCGGGACAGCCGTTACGAGGAAGTTGGCCCGGTGACCCGGAAAGAATTTGTGGGAAAAGTCTGGATTCGTATCTGGCCGCTTAAACTGTTTGGCAGGGTATCCTGACAGTAAAGAAGGTTTTCTATGAGAAAAAAAGACAGAGAAAAGGAAATGAAAACAAAAGGCAGACGGATGAGAAGGCGAAAAGAGCGAAGAAAGAAAGCCGTCAGAGATTTTTTTGGACTGATCGCTTATTTTCTTTTTCTGTGTGCCCTTGTCTATCTTGTTCTTACCTATGTAGGACAGAGGACTGTCGTAAACGGAGATTCCATGGATCCGACTCTTGCGGACGGACAGAACCTGATCATGGATAAGTTTTCTTATCATTTCAGTGATCCGAAGCGATTTGATATCGTAATCTTTCCCGGACCTTTGGAGGCGGGAGAACATCCTTACTATATAAAAAGAGTAATCGGACTGCCGGGAGAGACGGTGCAGATTAAAGAGGGAAAGGTATATATTAACGGAGAGGAATTAAAAGAGGATGTCTACGGGATCACGGACTATATTGATGAGCCCGGAATTGCCGAGGAACCGCTTACCCTTTCTGACGACGAATATTTTTGCCTGGGAGATAATCGTATCGTAAGTTTTGACAGCCGTTATGAGGAAGTCGGCCCGGTGAAAAGACAGGAATTTGTGGGAAGGGTGTGGATTCGCATCTGGCCACTCCATTTATTCGGAAAGGTTTCTTAAAAGGAAAGAAATGAAAAAGATCAGTGAGATAAAGGAAGAGTTTGACAGCCTTTTGCCGGAGGAGATTGCACAGGGAATTGCTCCTTACCGGGAAGATGGGAGAAAAGGAGTACAGAATCTGATTCTCTCCCAGGAAAAGAGACTGGAAAAATACCGCAGGGAGCTTGCAAGAATCGAAGAACTTTGTTTTTATGAGAAAAAATACGAAGCGTATGAAATGATCTGCGGAATCGATGAAGTGGGCCGCGGACCTCTGGCCGGGCCGGTGGTCGCCGGAGCGGTAATTTTGCCGAAAGGCTGCCGGATTCTTTATATTAATGATTCGAAAAAATTATCGGCAAAAAAAAGAGAAGAGCTGGCAGAAGTTATAAAACGGGAGGCAGTGGCTGTAGGAATCGGCATGTCTTCTCCGGAAAGAATTGATGAGATTAATATTTTGCAGGCAACTTATGA
>JALFIK010000036.1 GCA_022776205.1 Eubacterium sp. | reverse complement strand
CTAGCATTATTGTAGTGGACTGTGGACTGGCTTTTCCGGACGAGGAGATGCTCGGAATCGATCTGGTCATACCGGATATCACCTATTTAAAGGAGAATGCTTCCAAAGTAAAGGGACTTGTAATTACTCACGGACACGAGGATCACATCGGAGCGATTCCGTATGCTCTGAAAGAGCTTAATATGCCGATTTATGCGACAAAGCTTACGATGGGACTGATTGAGAATAAATTAAAAGAGCATAATCTTTTACGTACCACGAGAAGAAAAGTCATCAAACACGGCCAGTCCATCAATCTCGGGAAGTTCCGTATTGAATTTATTAAGACAAATCACAGTATTTCGGATGCGGCTGCCCTCGCAATTTATACTCCGGCGGGAATTATCGTTCATACCGGTGATTTTAAGATCGATTACACACCGGTTTTTGGAGACGCCATTGACCTTGGCCGGTTTGCTGAACTTGGAAAGAAGGGTGTTCTTGCTCTGATGTGCGACAGTACAAACGTAATGAGAGAGGGATATACCCCTTCGGAGCGGACGGTGGGAAAGACACTCCGCCACCTTTTTGACGAATACAATGACCACCGGATTATAGTTGCGACTTTTGCATCGAATGTGGACAGAGTGCAGCAGATTATTAATTGTGCATATCGCTGTGGAAAAAAGGTCGTGATTGAAGGACGGAGCATGGTCAATACTATATCGACTGCTGCAGAACTTGGATATATTAATATTCCGGAGAATACACTCATTGATATTGAACAGATGAAGAATTATGTGGATGAACAGATTGTTCTTATAACAACGGGAAGCCAGGGAGAGACCATGGCTGCACTAAGCCGAATGGCTGCTTCCACGCATCGTAAGGTATCCATTAAACCGGGAGATGTCATTATTTTCAGTTCCCATCCGATTCCGGGAAATGAGAAGCCGGTTTCAAGAGTGATGAATGAACTGGCTAAAAAAGGCGCAAAAGTTATTTTCCAGGATACGCATGTATCCGGACATGCATGTCAGGAAGAGATTAAGCTGATTTATACACTTACGAAACCGCAGTATTCCATCCCGGTTCATGGAGAATACCGCCATCTGAAGTGTCACAGAGATTTGGCCATTGAGATGGGTGTCCCGAAAGAAAATGTTATTATTCTTCAGTCCGGAGATGTACTGAGCCTTTCGAAAGACAAGGCAGAAATAGTGGGTAAAGTTCCTGCACAGGGTATCCTTGTGGATGGCCTTGGTGTAGGTGATGTGGGAAATATTGTCCTAAGAGACCGTCAGCATCTGTCCCAGAATGGATTATTTATTGTTGTTGTCACATTAGACCGATATAATGGAATGCTTCTTGCCGGACCGGATATTGTGTCGAGAGGATTTGTCTATGTACGGGAAAGCGAGAAACTTATGGAAGAGGCCAGGAAGGTTGTGACAAACACTTTAGAATACTGCAGTACGAAAAAAATTACGGACTGGGGCCGTATCAAAGGAGCAATCCGGGATGATCTTGGAGATTATATCTGGAAGAAGATGAAGAGAAGTCCGATGATTCTTCCAATCATTATGGAAGTATAACAATGGGACTGGAGATAAATAAAAATTCATACGAACCAAAGCAGGACCGGATAGAAATTTATACCGACCTTCTTACGGGTGCAATTTGTGATTCTGCAGATTATATATTTTATGAAAATTGTCTGTGTGATCTGAAAAACTGTGAGGATTTATATGAAAAATTAATGGAATATCAGAGGAAGAATCTGGTTTTGCGTTTAAGGTGTGAGGAGGAAGAGATATCCATAAAACAACAGGCAAAATTATATGAGGAGTACCGGGACATTCTCACCCGGCCACCGGTTGTGGATTTTCTTACTGCCCAGCAGCGGATGTGTCTGCTGTTGCAGAAAGTATATGATAAAATCGCCCGGGATGTGAAAATTGATGTGTCTTATCTTAATGAGGACGAGAGAAGATAAAAATACAAGGAGAAAAAAGAAAATGACAGAGAATATCATACGAATAATTATCAAAATATTGTCAGTTATGTTTATCATTCTTTTATTTATATATCTTTTTGTGGAAATGAAAAATGTGGGTTACACTGTTTTTAGCGACAATGCCCTTGATAGTCCTCAGGAGGCAAGGGAGGCTCTTCTCATTGTGGAGGAAAAAGAGCCTCTCCTTACAATTTCGAAAGATCTGGCTGAGCAGGATGTAATCGGGAACCCATATCTTTTTGCTCTTTCTCTTCGGTGTATGGATGGTTATGAAAATATTAAGCCGGGGGAATATGAGGTTTTTTCTTCCGAAAAGCCCTCTGATATTTTAAAAAAACTAACACATGAGGAGGCGGAAAACCAATGATTACCGAGGAAAGAGTCCTTGATTTTATCCGCTCGTTCGGAACAGACAGAGGTTCGGATGCCCTGAAGGCGATTGAGAAGGAGGCCAAAGAAAATGATGTACCGATCATTCGCCGGGAAACGGGAGAACTTCTTAGAATATTGCTGAAAATAAAAAAGCCGGAGAAAATTCTTGAGGTGGGAGCCGCCATTGGATTTTCTTCGGTTTTTATGGGTGAAAATACGAAAGATAGTACCCATATTACAACAATAGAAAACTATCCGCCCCGCATTGAACGGGCGAAATCGAATATTGTCATGGCGGGTATGGAGAGAAAAATTACCCTGATTCCGGGGGATGCCGCAGAGGTGCTGTCGAAACTTCCGGATTCCGGGACATGGGACTTCGTTTTTATGGATGCAGCCAAAGGACAGTATATTCATTTCCTGCCTGAAGTTTTAAGGCTTTTGGCACCGGGAGGAATTCTGGTGTCTGATAATGTTTTACAGGACGGGGATATTTTCGAATCCCGTTATGGAATAAAGAGAAGAAATCATACGATTCACAACCGTATGAGAGAATATTTGTACGCACTGACCCATCATGAGCTGCTCGATACGGTTATATTACAGACTGGAGACGGAATGGCAGTCAGTGTGAAATCATAATCAGCGGAGGGAGTCATGAGAGATACAGAGTTACTTATACCGGCCAGTAGTCTGGAGGTATTAAAAACTGCAGTGCTGTACGGAGCAGACGCAGTTTATATCGGAGGAGAAATGTATGGTCTTCGGGCGAAGGCGAGAAATTTTTCTGTGGAAGATATGAAGGAAGGAATTCGGTTTGCCCATGAAAAGGGAGTAAAGGTATATGTGACAGCAAATATCGTTGCCCATAATGATGATCTGGAAGGAATTCGGGAGTATTTTAGGCAGCTGCGGGAAATGGGGCCGGATGCCCTGATCATATCAGATCCCGGTGTGTTTATGATCGCAAAAGAGGAGTGCCCGGAAATCGAACGCCATATCAGCACACAGGCGAACTCGACCAACTATGCTACCTATAATTTCTGGTATGAACAGGGAGCGAGCAGGGTGGTTGCCGCAAGGGAACTTTCCCTGAAAGAACTGGCGGATATCAGAAAACATATCCCTGCGGATATGGAAATCGAAGCATTTGTTCACGGCGCCATGTGCATTTCCCATTCCGGAAGATGCCTTCTTAGTAATTATTTTACCGGAAGAAATGCCAATATGGGTGCCTGCACACACCCGTGCCGGTGGAAATATTATGTGATGGAAGAAAGCCGTCCGGGGGAATATCTCCCTGTTGAGGAAAATGAGAGGGGCACCTACATTTTTAATTCAAAGGATCTGTGTATGATTGAGCATATTCCGGATTTACTCGGTGCCGGAGTGGACAGCCTGAAAATTGAGGGAAGAATGAAAACGGCTCTCTATGTGGCAGCTGTCACCAGAACATACCGGAGAGCGATTGATGATTATAAAAAATCACCGGAACTTTATGAAAAAAATCTGGATTATTATCGGGATGAAATTGCAAAATGTACCTATCGTCAGTTTACAACCGGTTTTTATTATGGAAAGACGGATGAAAATTCCCAGATTTATGATGCAAATACGTATATTAAAGAATATACGTATATCGGAATCATTCAGGAAGTGGATGAAAAGGGCTGGTGCAAAATATATCAGAGAAATAAATTCTGCGTGGGAGAAACCATTGAAGTCATGATTCCCGATGGAAGTAATTTGTCCTTAAAAGTTCTTGCCATGGAAGACGGAGACCGGGAACCGGTGACATCGGCACCTCATCCGAAACAGGAAATCTGGATTAACTTTGGGAAGGCGCTAAATGAAGGATACCTTCTTCGCAGAAAAGAGTAGGAACTGTGGCCATCCCGTGGTGCATATAATATAAAGAAAACGGGTTTCGGAGCTTTCTATGCGGTCATTTAAAAAACCTCTGAAAGCGGAAGAAGAAAAACGGTATCTGGAAATGTACCGGAACGGAGATGAGAGGGCGAGAGATCTTCTGATTGAGCATAATCTAAGACTTGTCGCACATATAGTAAAAAAGTATAATACACCGGACCGGGACCTGGATGATCTTATTTCCATCGGAACGATCGGGCTGATTAAAGCGGTAAATACCTTTGATGAAAAAAAAGGAGGCCGTCTGGTGACCTATGCGGCAAGATGTATTGAAAATGAACTGCTTATGATGCTTCGGCAGGAAAAGAAGATTTTGCGCGAAATTTCTCTGTATGAACCGATCGGGACGGATCAGGAAGGAAATCATATCAGTCTTCTGGATGTTATCTCAACAGAAGAAAATGATATACTTGATCAGTATCTCCATAAATATTATTTAGGATGTCTGTCAGGAATTGTCTATTGCCTGGAAGATGAGAGAGAGCGGGAAATCATATTGAAACGCTACGGATTATACGGAAACCGTCCACATACCCAGAAAGAAGTTGCACAGATGCTCGGGATTTCCAGGTCTTACGTCAGCAGAATTGAAAAAAGAGCCCTGGAAAAACTGAGAGTATTTTATGAATATCGTCTGTAAAAGAAGACAAAGGATGAGAAAGGAAGAATATGCGCACATTGCTTTATCCGGATGAATATCTGGAATCAACTTATGAAATAGACTTTAATGATTTATACTGTAAGGGTTATCGGGGTATACTGTTTGATATTGATAATACTCTGGTACCTCATGGTGCTCCGGCAGATGGCAGGGCAGTTGCCCTGTTTAAAACGTTAAGGGAAATCGGTTTTGAGACCTGCCTTATTTCAAATAATAAAGAACCGAGAGTGAAGAGTTTTAGTGAAAAGGTTCATTCCCGGTATGTTTTTAAAGCGGGAAAACCACTGCCGAAAGGTTATCTGGAAGGAATGAAAAGGATGAATACAACAGAAGAGACGACACTTTTTGTCGGAGATCAGATTTTTACCGATGTACTTGGAGCAAAACGAGCGGGCCTTTATACGATTATGGTGAAACCGATTCATCCGAAAGAGGAGATACAGATTGTACTGAAGAGATATCTGGAAAAAATTGTCCTCTTTTTCTATTTCCGGCACAGGAAAAAAAGTGTTGAAAAATAGAAGTTTTTATTATAGAATAGATTAATGAATGATTTACCAGTAATTAAGGAGGATTTTCAGATATGATTTCTGCAGGCGAT
>JALFIK010000032.1 GCA_022776205.1 Eubacterium sp. | reverse complement strand
CACGGGCACGGACATGAGCACGAGGAGGAAGAACCGGAATATGATGAACACATCTGGCTGTCTGTAAAGAATGCCCGTACCCTGGTAAGTAATATCTCAAAGTCAATTCAGGAGATTGATCCGGAACATGCAAAAATATATCAGTCAAATACTAAAAAATATGAGACAGCATTACAAAATCTGGACAGAAAATTTGAAAAAACGATAAAAAATGGAAAATACAAGGCTGTTGTATTTGGAGACCGCTTTCCATTTCGCTATTTAACGGATGACTATCATCTTACCTATTATGCTGCTTTCGTCGGCTGTAGTGCAGAAACCATGGCCGGCTTTGAAACAGTTACCTATCTGGCAGACCGGATTAACACTCTAAATCTTCCGGCAATTTTGATTATTGAAAATTCTGATGGAAGAATTGCGCATGCCATCAAAGAAAACACCGGGACAAAGAATCAAAAAATACTAACAATGGATTCCCTTCAGTCGGTAACGGAAGAAAAGATAGAGAGCGGACTTACCTATCTCGGGGTCATGGAAAAAAATCAAAAAATATTGAAACAGGCATTAAATTAAGAAAACTGGAAAGGTGGAATATAATGGCTTATATTACCTGTAAGCATCTTACATTAGGGTACGAGGGACGAGCAATCGTTTCTGATTTAAACTTTCAAGTGGACAAAGGAGATTATCTGTGTATTGTAGGAGAGAACGGAACGGGAAAAAGTACATTGATTAAAACTCTTCTTCATTTACAAAATGCCATCAGCGGTGAAGTAATCACAGGAGATGGACTGAAACCCTATGAGGTGGGATATCTTCCTCAGCAAACAGTGGTGCAGAAAGATTTTCCGGCAACGGTTGAGGAAATTGTTCTTTCCGGTACCCTTGCAAAATGTGGGCGGAGACCTTTTTATGGAAAAACAGAAAAGAAACTTGCCCGTGAAAAAATGGAACGGCTGGAAATCTGGGATATTCGGAAAAGTTGTTATCGAAACCTTTCCGGAGGCCAGCAGCAAAGAACTCTTCTTGCAAGAGCACTCTGTGCTGCAAGTAAAGTAATTCTATTAGATGAACCGGTTACCGGCCTTGATCCCAAAGTAACAGCAGAATTTTACCAGATTACAAAAAATTTATGTGAAGAAGGAATTGCTGTCATCATGGTATCTCATGACGTCCAGGCAATCTCTTTCGCAACACATATCCTTCATATGGAAAGGGAAGCTTCCTTTTTCGGAACAAAGGAAGAATATGTTCAGAGCGATGAATGGAAACTGTTTAAAAATGCAGGAGGTGATTTATAATGGAGCATCTGATACGGGAATTTTCTTTTTATCTTTCCTATCCCTTTGTCCGATATGCATTAATCGTTGGCATATTGATTGCCCTTTGTTCTTCCCTTTTAGGAGTCACCCTTGTATTAAAACGATTTTCTTTTATCGGAGATGGCCTTTCCCATGTTGCTTTTGGCGCAATGGCAGTTGCTACCGTTTTCAAAATGGTGAATGATACACTGATCATCATGCCTGTTACCATAATTGCAGCAGTATTGTTACTTCGGACAGGACAGAATACAAAAATAAAAGGGGATGCAGCGATTGCTATGCTCTCTGTCAGTGCCCTTGCTCTCGGATATCTTATAATGAACATTTTTTCAACTTCCGCAAATGTATCCGGAGATGTCTGTTCTACTCTATTTGGCTCGACAACCATTCTGACACTGACAAAAGGAGAAGTTGTTTCGTGTATTATCATGTCTGTCCTTGTTGTCGCCTTTTTCATCCTGTTTTATAACCGGATTTTTGCCGTTACCTTTGACGAAAATTTCACGAAGGCCATTGGAAAAAATGCAGATACTTATAACCTGATGATCGCAGTGATCACGGCGGTAATCATTGTGTTATCCATGAGCCTGGTCGGTTCGTTACTGATTTCTGCCCTGATCATTTTTCCGGCACTTTCAGCCATGCGGGTTGTCCAATGTTTTAAAGGTGTGATTATTTATGCCGCATGTTTATCCGTGATCGGTGCATTTCTCGGCCTGGTCATTTCAATTTTATGTTCCACACCGGTAGGGGCAACGATCGTGGCAATCGATCTTCTTATTTTCTTTATCAATTGTATCATTGGAAAAATTCTGGGACGATAACGTATCATATTTAAGGGGAGGAAAAAATGCTGTTACAAAAAGAACGAGAGGACGTTGTGAAATATTGTAAGATGCTGATCACTCACGGTCTCACGAAAGGTACCGGGGGAAACATCAGTATTTTTAACCGGGACAAAGAGCTGTTTGCCATCAGTCCCAGCGGAATTGATTATTTTGAAACGGAAGCGGAAGATGTCGTCATTATGGATCTTTCAGGGCAAATTGTGGATGGTAAAAGAAAACCTTCCAGTGAACATGAGCTTCATCGTATTTTCTACAAAAAAAGAAAAGACATCAATGCAGTCGTGCATACTCATTCTGTCTACAGCACCGTACTTGCCGTACTGCGGGAGGAACTTCCAGCATCCAGTTATCTGGTAGCTTATGCCGGCGGGCCGAATGTTCGCTGCGCAGAGTATGTTTCTTTTGGAACAAAAGAACTTGCACAAGTCACCTACCGGGCGATGGAAGGACGTAATGCTGCACTGATGGCCAATCACGGTCTGGTTGCCGGAGGATGTGATATATTAAATGCTTTTAATATTGCCGAACAGATTGAGGAGTGTGCAAAGGTTTATGTAAAAGCCAGAGCAATCGGATCACCGGTTCTTTTAGATGACAAAGAAATGTTTAAAATGGTAGATATTTTTAATAATTCTTACGGCCAAAAAAAGAAAAAAACTGAAATTGAATAAGAAAAGAAAAATCTTGGTATGCTATTCCCATAACAGAGTTTCTTTTATAAAAAAGGAGAGATTATAAATGGAGAATAAGGATACAGCAATGCTTCTTAAAGAGTGTGATGCCGGTGTTAAAATGGCCACCTCATCATTAAATGACCTTTTAGATAAAGTAAAGGATCCGAAACTTTATAAGCTTCTTACAAAAAGCAGAGATCATCATGAAAAACTTGGAAATGAAATTCATTCACTGCTGGATTTTCATGATGAAACGCAAAAGGAACCGGACCCTTTTATTAAAAGTATGTCCTGGATAAAGACAAATGTAAAAATGGGACTGGATAACAGTGACGCAACAATTGCAAATCTCATTACAGATGGTTGTAATATGGGAATAAAATCTTTACAAAAAGATTTAAATGAATATGCAATGGCAGATGAAATTTCAAAGAAAATTGCACAAAAACTGATGACGATAGAAGACCAGCTCCGCAATGACCTGTCTTCATACCTTTAAAAATGTCAGGCCGAAAATAATCTTTATTTTCGGCTTGTTTTCATATGGCTTTGTAAAAATCTCATTTGCGTCCCATCAGGAAATGTGATATATTTATCGATGTTGCACATAAAATAGTTTGTTAATAAACTATTTGTTGAATTAAATTCATGTACTATCATAACAAAAAAGGAGGATAAGATGAAGGAAGAAAAGGATTTTCTGGCAAAAGAGCCATTAGGAAAACTACTGGCAAAGCTCGCCCTTCCCACAGTGGCTGCCCAGCTGATCAATATGCTTTACAATGTGGTGGACAGAATTTACATAGGACATATTCCGGGAGAAGGGGCTCTTGCCCTTACCGGCCTTGGAGTATGTATGCCACTGATTCTCATTGTGTCTGCTTTTGCCGCACTTGTGGGAAACGGAGGTGCTCCGCGGGCTTCGATTTTTATGGGGAAGGGAGATATAAAATCAGCGGAAGAAACTCTTGGGAACTGTTTCACCATGCAGGTACTTATCTCTGTTATATTAACGCTTACTTTATTCGTAGGGAACCGCTCCTTCCTTTTATCCTTTGGCGCAAGTAAAAACACAATTGAATATGCTGTTTCCTATATGAACATTTATGCCTTTGGTACAATCTTTGTTCAGATGACCCTTGGGATGAACGCTTTTATTACAGCACAGGGCTTTGCAAAAACCGGAATGATCTCTGTTCTCATTGGTTCCATATCAAACATCATTCTGGATCCGGTATTTATTTTCGGTCTTCAACTGGGGGTACGCGGTGCTGCCTTTGCCACGGTGATTTCCCAGGCATTATCATGTATCTGGGTTCTTCACTTTTTACTGGGGGAAAATACATTTTGGAAAATTCGAAGAAAAAATCTTCGACTCCGTCGAAAGGTGATTCTGCCCTGTCTTGCCCTGGGACTGGCAATGTTCATTATGCAGGCAAGTGAAAGTATTATTTCTGTCTGTTTTAATTCTTCCCTGCTTAAATATGGTGGGGATATTGCGGTAGGTGCCATGACGATTCTTACCAGTGTGATGCAGTTTGCCATGCTGCCGATTCAGGGTCTTGGCCAGGGTGCCCAGCCAATTATCAGCTATAACTATGGAGCCAAAAATAAAGAGCGGGTAAAAAATACATTCTGGCTTCTTCTTAAAGTTTGTTTCATATACGCTACACTGATGTGGATTGCCATCATGGCTGTCCCGCAGATTTTTGCGGGAATGTTTACCACAGATGCCAGCCTCCTGATTTTTACCAAAACTGCTCTGCGGATTTATCTTGCATGTGTTTTCATGATGGGAATCCAGATAGCCTGTCAGATGACATTTACCTCCCTTGGAAATGCTAAATCATCTATTATGGTAGCAGTAATGCGGAAATTTGTTTTGCTGATTCCCCTGATTTACATCATGCCGATGATCTGGAAGAGTAACCAGACGATGGCCGTATATCTTGCAGAACCAATTGCTGATTTTCTGGCTGTTACATTTACAATAATTTTATTTATTTTCCAATTTAGAAAATCACTGAAATTAATGGATAGTTAAACTATCAGAATCTGTTTAACAATGAAAAAACATTAAAATATAGAAAAAAACTATTGGCAATTTTTATGAAACGTGTCAAAATAGAAGAAAGCAATTTACATAAGGCAGGTTAAAAGAATGTCAAGAGTATCACTGAGAAAGAAGAAAAAACAACTAAGAAAAAAGCGGATTCTCCTTACAGTTGCAGCTGTGATTCTTCTCTATATTGCAGGAATTCTTTTTTTTCAATCCCATTTTTACCCGCAGACATATGTGGGAGATATCGGAATCGGAATCTGTTCCCGCAATATTGCAAAAAAACGTATTCAAAAAGAGCTGATACAATTCACGGTATCCGTAGAAGAACCGGAAGGAACCGAAAAAATATCGGGGGAAGAGGCCGGGATTTTTTGTAAAGATTTTGATTATCTGAATTTAGCATTAAAAAAACAGAATAGTTTTTTATGGCCCGTTCAGATCTGGAACAAGTACACTTATCACAATCTTAACATTAAAGTGGATCGGGCAAAATTGCAAAGTTTTGTGGAAACGATGAAATGTATGCATCCGAAAACACCGGTTGCATCAAAAAATGCAAAAATAGTGTATAATAAAGAAAAAAAAGAATATATGATAGAGAAAGAAAGCACAGGAAATATTATAGACCCCGTACTTTTTGTTCAGGGAATCACAGATGCTTTCTCAGGTCTTGATTCTTCAATCTCCCTTAAGGATGATACATATTATAAGAAGCCGGAATATACAGCCTCCAGTACCGCTGTTAGAGCATTAAAAGACCAGATGAATCAGTGCCTTAACGGAACGGTAACCTACAGAGACGGAGGTCTGAAAAAGACACTTTCCAGAAATAAAATTGCCGATTTCCTCGAATATACGAATGATTTTACTCTGATAATGAATGAGAAACAGATACAGTCTTTTGTGAAAAAAAACGTTTCACCCGTATTTAATTCTGTAAAAGGTAAAATCCCGGAGGGACTTACTGCATGGAAAGTGGATGTCAAAAAAGAGGCTGATACGATTATGCAGAACTTACAGGATGGGAAGAAGACGAAAAGGAAACCGATATATTCAACAGAAGGCTTTGACCGGGAAAAAGAAAGTATCGGAAGAACCTATATCGATGTATCCCTTCCGAATCAGAAAATGTGGTATGTGGAAGATGGGAAAATCATGATGTCCAGTGACGTGGTGACAGGAAATCTGTCAACGGGACATGGAACATCTGTCGGACTCTATCATATCGAATTTAAACAGAGGGATCATCTCATGGTAAAATATAATTCCTTTGTACATTACTGGATGCCTTATAACACGACAATCGGTGTCGGCTTTCACGATGCATCCTGGCGAAGCAGTTTTGGAGGGAACATTTTCCGTACGAATGGCTCCCATGGATGTATCAACATGCCTTCAGGCAAGGCTGCAGAGTTATTTGGAATGATAAATACCGGCACTCCTGTCTATATTCACTGGTAATTCACAAAATTCGGAGGAATGTTCATGTTGCATTTTAGTAAACCCGAAAGAGATACAAAAAAAGGATTAAAAATCATCATAGTAGGTTGTGGGAAAGTCGGTGCCACTTTAATCGAACAGTTGAGTAAAGAGGGACATGATATTACAATCATCGATAAAAATGAAAATAAAGTTGAAAAACTTTCCAGTCTCTACGATGTTATGGGTATTGTGGGGAATGGAGCCAGTTTTAGTGTGCAGATGGAAGCCGGAATTGAAAACACAGATCTTATTATTGCCGTTACCCCATCTGATGAACTGAATCTGCTATGCTGTACCGTTGCAAAACAGGTTGCAAACTGTTCTGCCATTGCCCGGGTACGCACCCCGGACTACAGTAAGGAAACGGTCTACCTTCGTGATAAACTTGGCCTGGCGATGATTATTAATCCGGAGCTGGAAGCTGCAAGGGAGGCAGCAAGAATATTGGTCCTCCCATCTGCACTGGAAGTTAATTCCTTTGCCCACGGGCAGGCAGAATTAGTAAAATTTCAAATCCCTGAAAATAATGTTTTGGACGGAATCGAAATTTTCCGCTTACGACAAAAAATTGAAGCAGATATATTAATCTGTGCCG
>JALFIK010000019.1 GCA_022776205.1 Eubacterium sp. | reverse complement strand
TTGTCATGCCAATGGCACGGCCGGGTAGCCAAGACGGGAAGGGATAAACGCTGAAGGCATCTAAGCGTGAAGCCCGCCCCAAGATGAGATATCCATACTTGAAAGAGTGGGAGACCCCTTGAAGACGACGAGGTGGATAGGGCAGAGGTGGAAGTGCAGCGATGCATGGAGCTGACTGCTACTAATCGGTCGAACGCTTGACCTTAAAAGATCTTTCGAAGAAGTTATTGGAACTGATACATGTGTGTGGTTTTTAAGGTATATGAGATAACAACAGTTTTCATGAGATTTCGTGAAAGCTGTTTTTTTATGTAATAGGAATATTTGCAGGCTTTTCTATTACATAAAAAGCCCTTTGGGCGGGATCGAATTGTGGCGGAGAGGAATTATGTTGCGAAAAGCAACCCGCCGCAGGTGGAAAATCCTGTTTTTCAGGATTCTTTCTTGGTTAAAGGAGACATGGAAAATCATTTTTGCATAAAAAATCCGCTGTAATTACGATAGGTAATCGTTGTAATTACAGCGGATTTTTATAAATTTACTGTCTAAACGAAAAATTATTCGGATACAACCTGAACTTTTAACATATTTGTTGTACCGGATCGGCCGATTGGGACACCGGATGTAATGACAGTAACATCCCCATTCTGAAGAAGTCCCTGTTTTTTACATGCGTTAATGGCACGTTCGAAAAGAACAAATACTTCCCATTCCTCGCCAAGGAGAACCGGATAAACACCCCATGCAAGATTCAGCTGGCGGCATACTTTCTCATCCATGGCACAGCCAAAGATATCACAGCCTGGACGATATCTCGAAATCATTCTTGCAGAAAAACCGGTTTTTGTAACTGTAATGATTGCTTTCGCATCAAGATCGTAGGCAGTACTACATGTAGCATGACAGATAGCATCGGTGATGTTTGGATTTTTACTTTTTGGCAGATCATCGAATCTGCCGTGATAATTAATTGCCTGTTCGGTACGTGATGCGATTCTTGCCATCATTTGTACGGCTTCAACCGGATATGCACCGGCGGCAGTTTCTCCGGAGAGCATGATTGCACTGGTTCCGTCAAAAATGGCATTGGCAACATCTGTGGTTTCTGCACGGGTCGGACGAGGATTCTTCATCATGGAATCGAGCATCTGTGTGGCAGTGATAACAATTTTACCTGCCGCAATTACTTTCTTAATAATCATCTTCTGAATGATTGGAACTTCTTCTTCCGGAATCTCCACACCCATGTCACCCCGGGCCACCATG
Organism: Eubacterium sp.; assembly: GCA_022776205.1. Taxonomy (GTDB): domain Bacteria; phylum Bacillota; class Clostridia; order Lachnospirales; family Lachnospiraceae; genus Anaerobutyricum. Next base: position 10,737 of record JALFIK010000019.1, on the reverse strand, counting down.
ATACCTTCGCAGACGTTGATAATCTCGTCAATATTATCTACACCCTGCGAGTTTTCAATCTTGGCAATGATGTGAATATTTTCACCGCCATTTTCCTTAAGAAACTGTTTCATTTCAAGAATGTCATCTGCGGTTCTTGTAAAAGAAGCAGCAATAAAATCCACATCTTCCTTAATACCAAATAAAAGGTCCTCTTTGTCTTTGTCACTCATAAATGGGATGGAGAGTTCGACACCGGGAATATTGACCCCTTTCCTGTCGGAGATGACCCCACCGTTTAACACCTTACAGTGAATATCCTGGCCTTTAATGGACACAACTTTTAATTCTACCAGTCCATCGTCAATTAATATGCTCGAACCGGCCTTAATATCATTGTGCAGATCCTTATGTGTCACACTGACAATCTCTTTTGTCCCTTCCACATCTCTTGTGGTGAGACAGAATTCCTGTCCTCTCTCTAAAGTAACTTTTTTATCTTTAAAAGTTTTCAGACGGACTTCCGGACCTTTCGTATCCAGAAGGCAGGCAACTGGCAGATTGTGTTTCTGGCGCAGTGCTTTTACTTTATCCATTCTTTTTTTCTGATTTTCATATGTGTCATGGGAAAAATTAAGCCGGGCGACATTCATTCCGGAAAGCATCAGCTGTTCAAGAACATCTCCCTGATCTGTTGCCGGTCCAAGGGTACAGATAATCTTTGTTTTTCGCATAATAATAATCCTCCTATTGCCTTGGTTAAAAATTAGTATATTACTTTATTTTAGTGATTTGCAGATATTTGTCAACGTAATTTTTCAGATATTTAAAAGAAAAGTGTGTAAAATTGACTTTCCTATAGAATGTGTTATAGTATATAAAAAGAAACAGAAAGTATTGTTTCTTATTTCCAGACGAAAGGGGTTATTGAATATGGAATGGAAAATTAGTAAATGTGAAGTATGTGGAAAGATGATTGTAACACTGAAGGATTCTCCGGTTCCGACAATGTGTTGCGGAAAACCTATGACAGTACTTGTACCTGGAACAACGGATGCAGCTGTTGAGAAACATGTTCCGGCTGTCACAGTAGAAGGAAATAAGGTTACTGTTAAAGTTGGTTCCGTAGAACATCCGATGCTTCCGGAACATTTTATTGAATGGATTGCAATTTCCACGAAGGAAGGCGGACAGATTAAGAAACTGAATCCTGGTGAGAAACCGGAAGCAGTATTCTATCTGGCAGAGGGCGATGAATTTGTCAGTGCACTTGAGTACTGCAATCTTCATGGACTCTGGGAAGGAAAATAAAAGAGTAAATTGTCAGGGGTGGTATTCCGGAGTTTCGGGATACCGCCCCATTTTTAATATCATGGGAAAGTCCATAGCCCCTCCCATGATATTAAAAAGCTTTCTATGCAGGAATGCACTGCGCAAAAGGAATTATGTTGCGAAAAGCAACCCGCCGCAGGCAAAAAATCCTGCTTTACAGGATTCTTTCTTTTAAGATACAGGCGGAAATCTGTGTGATTATTCATATACCCGTATCAGACTGGATATATTTTTGATAATGGACAGTTGTTCTAGAATGCTCATGGCGTCGGAAAAATAGAGTTCTTTTACTTCATCTGTGATGATAACAAGTTCTGCCACACCATTTTCTCTTGATTTCTGGACAACCTGGGCAATACTTACCTGACTTGTGCCAAAGACACTAGAGATATTGGCAAGGACACCCGGACGATCTTCCACCTGCAGGCGAAGAAAGAAACGAGAGCAGGTATCTTTGATGTTTTTTACCGGGATGTCACGGTAACAGGAGCAGACGTGAAGATTATTATGACGTTCCGTGAGATGCCTCACTACAGTGCAAAGATCACCCGTTACTGCACTGGCAGTCGGAAGTTTGCCTGCACCCCGCCCATAGTACATCGTATCCCCCGAAGCAGTTCCGTGAACAAATACAGCATTGTAAGAATCGTTAACTGTGGCAAGAGGGTGGTCCTTGGGGATGAGAATCGGAAGCACCTTCACTTCAATCCCATCCTCGGTTTTCTTTGCAATCCCTAACAGTTTGATGACAGAACCAAATTCTTTTGCATAGTAAATATCCTTGGCTGTGATTTTTCGGATTCCCTCGATGTAAACATCAGAAAAGGTAACGCGGGAATGAAAGGCGATGGATGCCATGATGGCAATTTTTCGTCCGGCATCCAGTCCGTCCACATCAGCGGCAGGATCTGCCTCTGCATAGCCTAAGTCGGTTGCTTCCTGCAGTGCTTCCTCATAGCTTAAACCGCTCTGAGTCATGCGGGTTAAAATATAGTTGGTCGTTCCATTGACAATTCCCATGATCTCGGTAATGTCCTCACTTGCCATGCTGTGTTTTAGAACCTGAATGATAGGAATGCATCCGGCAACGGCTGCCTCAAATTTCAGGTCGCACTGCATCTCTTCTGCGGTGGAAAGAAGTTCATGACCATGCTCGGCAATCAGATCCTTATTGGCGGTAATCACCTGCTTTCCTGCCCTCATTGCTTCTAAAATATAAGTTCTTGCCGGCTCAATTCCACCCATAACTTCGATAATAACGGAAATCTCGTCATCACGGATAATCTCTTCCCATTTGTCTGTAAGAAGGGAAGACGGGATTCCTTCCCTGCTTTTGGAGGTATCCCGCACTAATATTTTCGCAATTTCAATACGGACGCCACAGATATTGATAAAGTCGTCCTGACGTTCTCTTACTAGTTCGTAAACACCGCTTCCTACTGTACCGACACCGAGAAGTGCGGCTTTTATTGTCTTTGTATTTTGAATCTCTTCCATTGTATCCTCCATTTGTTTATGCAATAATCAATAAAAATGATGCTTTTTCATTTTAGCAGAACGTGGAAAAATAAACAACCATCCCTTATTCATAAAAAAGAAAAATGAGGAAGAATGTGTTCATTTTATTACATTTGGAGTATAATAATCAAATGTTAAAAAGGAAGAGGGATGTCAGATGAAATGTTATATACTAGACGCAGAGAGTCAGACAATGAAAAAGATACCGTCGGAAAAGACTGGAGTAGTACTTCAGGAGGGACAGGTCGGAATAAAGATCATGACGAGGGAAGAGTTAAAGAAAAGTAAAATTTCTCTTTCCTATAAGAACAATCTTTTATACAGTCTTGAGTATATAAAATATTCGAAGGTAGAGATTTACCGGGGAAGCATTCAGGGAATTGTCCGGATTCCGAAGATTGCCTCAGACTGTGAAGAGGAATTTGTTTTTGGTTTTCACTGGAAAGAAAACAATTTGTGGCTCATCAGTGATAATAAGGAGCTTGTGGAGCGCGTTAATAAAATAAAGGAAGATATTTATCAGGGATTTACCCTGCCGGATTTCGTTCTGGCACTTTTTAATAATCTGATTGAGGAAGATGCCCTGGAACTTCAGAACATTGAGGATGAGCTGGAGCAGATTGAGGAGCGTCTCTTAAAAAGAAAACCGGAACATTTTAATGAAATTATCATGCAGTATCGAAGACAGCTTTCGAAAATCCATGCGGGCTATGTGCAGCTGAATAATATTGGGGACTGTCTTCAGGCGGCCCGGCGGGAGCAGTTCCCGGAAGAGAGTGAAGGATGGGGACTTTTTACCCACAGGGTAGAACGTCTTCATGATTATGTGGAGACTTTGAGGGAGTATGTTCAGCAGCTGCGGGAGCTTTACCAGACACAGATTGACGTGGAGCAAAACCGGATTGTCACAGTTCTTACCGTGGTGACAACCCTGTTTCTTCCCCTTTCTCTGATTGCTGCCTGGTATGGGATGAATTTTCCCAACATGCCGGAACTTCACTGGCGCTACGGGTATTTGCTTATCATTGTGATTTCTGCTGTAATTATTATAGCGGAGCTGATTTTCTTTAAGAAGAAAAAAATCTGGAAATAAATAAAATTGTATATTTTTCTTGGAATTTTTCTGGAAATATTAAAAAAATAGCGAAAATAAATATAAATTATTAATATTATTTGTGAATCTTTTAAAGAACGGAAGTGCTATAATTACATCGTAACAAAAACAAAATACTTATCAGACCTCATGGACTAAGGCCTCTAAGCAATCAGACATTTTGGAGGAAAAGTTAAATGAATACTTTAAGTGCTGAAAAAAGAAACATGGAAATCAAGGCAAAAAAGCTTAGAAGAGAAGGGTTTGTTACGGGTAACGTGTTTGGTAAGAACATGGAAGGTTCCATCCCGTTAAAGATTGAGAAAAAAGAGGCAGATAAAATTCTTAAAACCTGCAATAAGGGAAGTCAGCTGATTTTATGTGTTGATGGAGAAAACATACCTGTATTGTTAAAAGAAATTGATTATAATCCAATGAAACACGAAATTGTTGAAATGGACTTCCAGGCATTAGTAAAAGGGGAAAAGGTACATTCTGTTGCAGAAGTTGTCCTGCTGAACCACGAAAAAGTAAAATCCGGTGTTGTTGAGCTGTTGCTCGAAGAAATCAGTTACGAAGCTTTACCGGAGAATCTGGTTGAGAAAGTTGAGATTGATCTGGCCGGAAAACAGGCAGGTGACGCAATTCATGTAAAGGATTTGTCCATCGCATCCGATGAGAGAATCCATATTAAGACAAATCCGGAAGAGACGGTTGTGCAGATTACAGAAGTTCATAATGTTGTGGAAGAGACAGAAGACGAAGAGGCAACGGAAGAATAGAAAAATTCCATTTAAAGATTATAAACGTATAAAAAAGAGAGGCGAGACAATTCACGCCTCTCTTTTTTAGCAGAAAAACACTTTTTATATTATATAGAATAAAAAACTTTCCCCTTCTCTTTCGTTTCCTTAATCATTTCCTGCTTTACCATATAAGGAAGAAGAGAATTTAAAAACTGGGATGGATTTGTCACACCGATGCGTTCCCGGCCGAAGGGCTGTTTTGCGGTGAGATTTTTTACGAAGGGTTCCAGTTCTTTTTTTGTCATTTTTCCGTTCTTACGAAGTGCTTTCTTAATGCGGCTGATTCCTTTCGAAGTAAGCATGTTATTCAGATCCTGATTCTGTCTTAAGGAACGCCAGAGTCCCCAGCCGTAAATAATCATTGTTGCAATGGCGAATAATAAAACAAAGGGAAGATAGTGAAGTATTGTTTTTAAGAGTTGTGGCATTGGGATTCTTCCTTTCTGCTGTTTTTGTTTTCTTTCCGGGAAAAGGAAATCAGGTGATGGTCTTTTAATATTTCCAGAAATTTGATCAGGCGGGGCAGGGGTTTCTCCATATCGGGGAATGTTGCTTCCATTTCTTTTGACAGGTCATAAACCGTTTTCTGATCATCGATGGCGAGCCAGACGAAACTGCCATATTCGTCAAGATCAATGTCGCTTACTTTGGGACGGTGAAAGAATTTCTGGGCAATCCTGTGGAAAAATCCTTCCCATTTCATAAAGATGGTTACTTTGTCATTTTCATCAATTTTATATTTTACTTCCGGATTTTTTGCCGGAATAAAATCTAAATAGTTCTCTTCAATTTTTTTTAATGCCATGGATATCCCCCCTTTGGGTTCATTATGGATAAAAAAGAAATCTGACAGAGAGGGAGACTCGTCTTCCACTCTGTCAGAAATACTTAAATACTAGTTTTCTTTTTCCTTTTTCACGCAAATATGATAGAGATATGCGAGAAGTGCGATGAAGATCACAAGGCTTCCAATTTGCGGAAGTGCAAATGGGGAAACAATCTTTGTGTCGACTTTAAGAACAGCAAGGATGGCAAGAATAACACCCATAAGGCCTTCTCCGGCAATCAGACCGGAAGTAAAGAGAGTTCCTTTTTCAATGGATGATTTCTTCTCTTTTTCATCCTTTGTTTTGCGGTGCTCAATAAGCCAGCGCACAGCGCCGCCGGCCATGATACCGGCACTTAAGGAGAATGGAAGGTACATTCCGACTGCAAATGGCAGAACCGGAATCTGTAATATTTCCACTACGATAGCGACACATACACCAATGAGAATCAGAGCCCACGGAAGCTGGGCATTCATAATACCTTCTACGAGCATCTTCATCATGGTAGCCTGTGGGGCAGGAATTTCATTGGAACCGTAACCCCATGCAGCATTTAACAGATACAGTACAAAGCCGATGGCTGCAGAAGAAGCGAGAACACCGATCATCTCACCAATCTGCTGTGTTTTTGGTGTGGCACCGACAATGAAACCGGTTTTTAAATCCTGGGAGGTATCTCCCGCAATGGCAGCGACAATGCAGATGATACTTCCGATGCAGATTGCACCGATCATACCCTGTGTTCCGTCGGTTCCGGTTGCTTTTAATAAAAGAGTTGCAATGATGAGCGTGGCGATGGCCATGCCGGATACCGGGTTATTCGAAGAACCGATCAGCCCTACCATACGGGAGGAGACGGTTGCAAAGAAGAAACCGAAGATAACGATGATCAGTGCACCAATCGGGCTTAACGGGAAGACCGGAAGCAGCCAGATGGCAATGGCGATTACAACGATGATTCCGAGGATAACCGGCATCGGAAGATCCTGCTGGGTTCGAGGAGCATTTGCCTGAGCATGATTTTTTTTCATGCTGCCCATTGCCTGCTTAAAGGTACGGATAATGAGAGGAGCACTCTTAATCAGGCTGATGATACCACCGGCCGCAACAGCACCGGCACCGATATATTTAATGTAAGTTCCCCATAAAGAGCCTGGTGCCAGAGTAGCGATCGTTTCAGTTCCCGGGAAAATAGTTGCATCCTTACCAAATAATGCAATCATTGGCATGAGGACAAACCAGCTTAATGTACCTCCGGCGAGCATATAGCTGGAAATCTTTGGCCCGCAGATGTAACCGACACCGGCAAGGGCAGGAAGAACCTGAATACCGATGGAGGAGCCGGCATAAGACTGGATGTCATATCCAATCTCACTTGGAAATACCTTTACGCCGTCGGCAATAAATTTGTATACAGCGGCGATTCCCAGACCGGAAAATACGGTACCGGCTTTATTTCCACCTTCTTCACCGGCAAGGAGAACCTCAGCACAGGCAGTTCCCTCCGGGAACGGAAGTACACCGTGTTCTTCCACGATCAGAGCCTGACGCAGCGGAACCATGAAACAGATTCCCAGGATACCGCCGACTAAGGCTACCAGGAAGATCGTTAAAATGCTTGGCGCATCAATCTTTCCTTCTTCTGCCCACAAAAACAGAGCAGGAAGTGTGAAAATTGCTCCGGCGGCAACGGATTCTCCGGCAGATCCAATGGTCTGCACCAGGTTATTTTCAAGAATGGAATTCTTTTTGAGAATAATACGGATAATCCCCATGGAAATTACAGCGGCAGGAATGGATGCGGAGATCGTCATGCCGACTCGAAGTCCCAGGTATGCGTTGGCGGCACCGAAAATGACAGCCAGTAAAATACCTAAAATAAATGCAGTCACCGTAAATTCCGGCACAACCCGGTCTGCAGGAATATACGGCTTAAATTCGTTTTTGTTTTTGTCCATTATGATTTTCCTTTCTTTCATTATATTTTTACAAAAACACAAAGATAATTATACCAGTTTTGAATTATAAAATGAAGAGAATAATGTGTGTTTTTTTTATGTCTTATGGTATTTATTAGTTATTTATCTACCTATTTTAAATTATTTAAAGAAAAATCATAAAAAAGAAAAGTATATTGAAATTAAGCAGGGGGGAGTGTATATTCATTCTTAGAAAAAATAACAGAAAGGTCGGATGATAAAACGATGGGTTTTTCTTTGTTTCCAACGTTGAAAGGATATAAAAAAGAGTACCTGGGAAAAGATATCCTGGCAGGAATCATGATTGCGGCGGTATCAATCCCGATTTCCATGGGCTATGCGGAAGTATCCGGATTGCCGGCAGTTTACGGTCTTTATGGTTCTGTGCTGCCGATTTTATTTTTTGCCCTGTTTTCCACATCACCCCAGTTTATTTTCGGGGTGGATGCGGCACCTGCGGCGATTGCGGGGGCGGCGCTTACAAGTCTCGGTATTGCAGGCGGAAGTCCTGACGCGGTGCGTTACGTACCCGTCATTTCCCTGTTTGCCGGATTGTGGCTTCTTTTCTTTTACTTTTTAAAGGCAGGAAAACTGGTAACTTTCATTTCCACACCGGTGATGGGGGGATTTATCAGTGGAATTTCCCTGACCATCATTCTTATGCAGATTCCCAAAATTCTGGGAGGCAGATCCGGCTCCGGTGAATTGCCGGAACTGGTGAAGCATATATGGGAAACGGGACGATCTATAAACTGGCTTTCTGTTGCCCTTGGAGTAGGTGCCCTGGCGATTTTAATTGTTTCGAAAAAGTATATGCCGAAGTTTCCCATGGCTGTGATTATCATGGCAGCCGGCATGCTGGCCACCATCGTGTTCCATGTGGATGATTACGGGGTGACTCTTTTGTCGAAGGTGGAACCCGGACTTCCGAAATTAATTCTGCCGGATCTTCTTCATGTAAATTATCAGCATGTGGCAGGACGTGGCCTGATGATTGCTGTGGTCATCATGGCAGAAACGCTTCTTTCGGAAAATAACTTTGCCTCGAAAAACGGGTATAAGATTGATGTCAACCGGGAAATTCTTGCCTGTGCGGCCGGGAACCTGTCTTCGGCCTTTATCGGAAGCTGCCCGACGAATGGAAGTATTTCCAGAACATCCATGAATGAGCAGTTCGGCGGGAAGACGCAGGTTGTGTCAGTCACAGCGGCCATCTCCATGGTGGCGGTTTTGTTGTTTGCAACAGGATTTATCGGCTATCTGCCGGTGCCGGTGCTTACTGCCATCGTGATTTCTGCCCTGTTAAATGTGGTGGAATGGCATCTTGCAGTGCGGCTTTTCCGGGTGAGTCGAAAGGAATTTTACATTTTTGTTGCTGCCTGCCTGTCTGTTTTATTTTTAGGAACCATTTATGGTGTGCTGATCGGAATTCTACTTACCTTTGTAGCTGTGGTGATGAAGGAAACGAACCCTCCGAGAACTTTTCTCGGAATGATACCGGGAAGAGAAGGTTTTTATGATCTTGGGAAAAATCATTATGCCCATCCGGTGAAGAATACAGTAATTTATCGGTTTAATGCCAGCCTGTTTTTTGCCAACAGCAGAATTTTTCAGGAGGATATAGAAAATAACATTAAAGAAGATACAAAGACAGTCATTGTTGATGCGGGGACAATCACGAATATTGATATTACTGCAGCGGACACTCTTGTCATGCTTAAAAACAGTCTGGAGAAAAAAGGAATCTCTTTTTATCTGACAGAGCATGTGGATACGCTGAATACGCAGATTCGAAATCTTGGTATTGGAAATCTCATTGAAGAAGGATGCGTAAGAAGAACGATTACGGCAGCCCTTCTTGACAGTGGTCTTACCAGACCGTTTTCCCTCGAAGAAGTGCCGGATGAATTGCTGCTTGCCATTGAGAGGAAGGAAACGGCGAAAAAGAGGATTGCACCATGGCTGCCAACCCTTCCCGCCGAGGAGGAAAACACTCTCGAGGAGTTTACATGGGCCTTTGGAGAGGATGCCGTTACCATGATTGAAAAGAAAGTTCATGAAGTTATTTCCGGTCTCCATCACTGGCCGGAAATAAAGGAGCTTTCAGAAAGTGGATTTTCAAGCAAAATGCACGCATGGAGAAATCTTGGAGCAATTGACGAAGACGAACTCTTACGCAGGATGGAGATGCATCTTGATGAAATTTCTGCAAACATGGAAGAAAATCACAGTAAGCAGCTCCTTTTCCAGCTGATTGAAAAACGGCGGTATAAACTGGCAGAAGAATTGCGCAAGGAAAATCCGGAGGTGTGGGAGAAACTGGAAAAACGAAGAGAAAATCTGGAGCAGCAGCTGGAAGAGCAGAATCCGGAGCTTGTAAAAAAACTGCATGATCTGGAGCATAGTATTAAATCGGACGTTGATTCCAGATAAAAGGATTTTAAGTAAAATTGCTTCGAATAAAGAATGACAGGGAATGCTAATTGTGATATAATAAATAAATATATCATACATAAGAAAAAAATTATGTTTTCGGAAGGAGGTCACCATGGAAAAAAAGAAAAGAAGTAACATTTATGCAAATCATGTAGTTTTTCTCCTGGGTGGCTTCCTCATTTTTATGATGCTTGGCCTTTGCATTTTCCTGGTACGGATGCAGAAGGATGTGGAACAGAGCAGCCTTGATGGGGTGAAGACAAATGTGGAAAAACAGAGTGAACATTTAAGAACCGTCGTAAATATTCATCTGAATTACTTAAGCGGGCTTGCTGACCATGTAAGTCAGCAGGATTCGCTTGATAATGAAGATAATTTAGAGTTATTACAGAGTTTCGGCAAAGAACAGGGACTCGATCTTCTTGCGGTGATTGATCAGGATGGAAATGCTTCCTACAGTAATGGACAAAAGAAGTCGGTGGCGGACCGGCCTTACTTTAAGAAGGCAATCAGGGGAGAGCGGTCCATGAGCCGTCCACTGATGAGTGCCGTGGATGGCAAGACAAAGGTCATTCTTGCTGTACCGATTTATAAAAATAATAAAGTAATCGGAGTACTTGGCGCTTCTTATAATGTAGGCGCCCTCAATCAGATGTTGTTTGATGATGTATACCGGGGAGTGGGATTTTCCATGATCGTGTCTCCGGAAGGAGACATCATTTCCTGCGACAGCGGACTTGCTTATCGTAAAATTCATATGGAGGATA
>JALFIK010000223.1 GCA_022776205.1 Eubacterium sp. | reverse complement strand
GGGGACAGACGGGAGAAGGGGAACCGGGGGAGAGGGGGCCCAGACGGGGTTTCTACAACTTCCAAAATCCCCGTCCCCCGCAGCAACCCAAAAAACCTGGGAGGCGACTTTGCCCCATGGGCAACGGAGCCTCCCAGGTTTTTTTGGGTTGCGTGTTATCTAGAAATCTCAGACACCGTATTTTCTGTCTTTCCTTCGTTATATTTCAGGGTAATTTGATCGCCTTCTTCTAAAAGAATGGCATCAAGGTGTTTGGAAATATCCACATCGAATATGCTGTCGGAGCCTTCCAGGACGATATAGTAGTGGGAGTTTCCGTCAATAACACCCTGGGCGATCTTCCGGATTTTCCCGGAAATTTCTTTGGCGGACACACCGGATTTGCCTTTGTCGGTTTCGATGCCGTTTGTCTGCATCAGGCCACGGTAGGCTTCCTCACATTCGTTTACGGAATCACCGGTTGCCACGATCTGGTAGTTGTGCACATTAACCATGGCATATTTTTTGACAAGACCGGAAGAGTCTTTTAATGCCATGAAATAGGTCGGTTCGCTGTCGATGTTTAACAGAAGCGGGAAGGTTGCCTTATACCCTAAATTCTGTACTTTTCCTTCTGCGGAGGTCATGGCAGAATCTTCGATGGCACCTTCAATTTCATAATAGCGGGTTTCCATGGTACGCTGGTTCATGAGAACGAAACCGACATTACTCTGGTCGCTTGTGATGGAAGTGACACCGGTGTAAACCCAGACGTCATCTTTGATGGCCAGATAATTGTATCCGTTCGTAGTGGTAAGGCAGTCTTTCTGTCCGAGGATACTATTTAAGAAACCGTGTTTTAAAATACCATGATAGTTGTAAAGAGTCGTAAGCATTTCTGCGGAATACACCTGATCGATCCATTTTGGCGCATCTTCTACTTTATAATCTTTGCATTCACCGGTGATGGCATTACATAAAACGACGCGGGAGATGGTCTGCCCTCCGAAAAGACCGATATTGTATTTTTTGACACTGCATACCCAGTATGGAACGCCCTGGTCATTGATCTCAAAACTGATATCATCAAAAAGATAGGTCGGATATTTGAACCGCAGGTGCCGGTACAGATTTCGTCCAAAGTGGTCATATGGGGTGTACTTCATTCCCTCGTCAAGGCGGACAAGCTTTGTCTGCTGGGTTGCCATATCAATTTTAATATAAGCCGGAATACCGTTTTTTCGGTTGGTAAACCATTTGATCAAACTGGCATAGCGCAGCGGGGTGACGCGGACCGGATTATTTTTGTAATTGATCTGTGTGTATTCGCTTGCCACTTCGAACTGGGAGGCCAGGTCAACAAGGCTTCCCATTTTACGCTCTCCGAGTATAGTAGCAGAATCCCGGTCAAGGAGCGGAATCTGATCGTAGGAAATCTGATCAATATCCTTCGTGAATTCACTTTTCTTTACCGTCATCAGCTTCTGGTAACGGGATGCATTAAAAATCTGTGAAGAAAGGAGAGTGCCGATAAAATACGCAGCAAGCAGTACGATGGCCAGAATTCCGGAAAGTTTAAATGCTTTTGTTTTCGCACCGGTACTTATTTTGACCGGATGCATCCGGTTGCCTGTGAAATGAACGTGGGGAGCAGCACAAAACAGGAAAAGCACGATGGCTGCCAGCACGGCAAATTTCCACAGGCCGGGGTTGTGGATATTAATTGCCGGAAGGGCGATGTAATAGTAAAGACCGGCCAGAACGAGGACGGCCAGAATAATAAAAATGAGCCATCCGGCACCTTTTTGACTCTTGTTTGTCTTATCTTTTTTCATAGAGAAAATCCTTTCTTTTCATAAAAATATAGTAAGAAGTTTTGTAAGAGTATAGCACATTCTTTGTTATTTGTCTTGCCAATTTTTCTTAATGCAGCTTATTGTACCGGAAAAAATACTTGACTTTTGTTTGCCCTGTGCTATATTTGAAAATGTTTATTTTGAAAGTAAAATTATTTTAAGTCAAAATAAAAAGATTTGATTATAAAAATAATATGATGGTGCTTTATTTGAGAAAAGCCAGTAAAGGAGGAAAGAATGGTTGTCAGGATCACAGGAACCGGTTCCTGTCTGCCGGAAAAACGGATGGATAATTTCGAGATTGCCCGGATGGTAGACACGACGGATGAATGGATACAGAGCCGGACGGGTATTAAGGCAAGGCATATTGCACAGGAGGAAACAGCGGTTTTTCTTGCGGTGACAGCGGCAAACAGGGCTCTTGAAGATGCGGGGATACCGGCTGAGGAGATTGATCTTATCATCGTATCAACCCTGTCATCAGAACAGATGCTTCCGTGTACGGCCTGCAGTGTGCAGGAGGGGATTCATGCGAAGAATGCTGCCGCCTTTGATCTTAATGCTGCCTGCTCCGGATTTATCGTTGCTTTCCAGATGGCTGTGGGGCAGATGGAGGCGGGACTTTCTAAAAATGCACTGATCATCGGTGTGGAATGTCTGTCTAATATTTTAAACTGGAAGGACAGAGGAACCTGTATCCTTTTTGGAGACGGGGCAGGCGCTGCTGTGATAAGTGCCCGGAGCGGGGAACGAAAGCCTGAAATTCCCATGGTACTTCATTCAGACGGAAGCCGGGGTGGTGTACTGACCTGCAGGAATTTATTTGGGAAAAGCCGGGAAGAAAATCCGGATGGATATGTGGCCATGGACGGCAGGGAAATTTATAAATTTGCTGTTCGGAAAGTTCCGGAAGTTGTGGAAGAAATTCTTGAGAAGGCAGGGAGCAGTGCACAAGAGATTGATTATTTTCTTCTTCATCAGGCCAACAGACGGATTATACAATCCATTGCGAAACATATAGGGCAGCCTGAGGAAAAATTTCCGATGAACATGATGGAAAATGGAAATATGTCTTCCGCAAGCATTCCGGTGCTCCTTGATGAAATCAATAAAGAAGGAAAACTGAAAAGAGGAATGAAACTTGTTGTTGCGGGCTTTGGGGCCGGACTTACCTGGGGTGGTTTTTACCTGGAGTGGTAGAAACGATATTCTCCGGAAGATAGAATGGTGGAAAAAAGGAAGGTAATGACCGGCTCGGGCCGGATTACATACATTAACAAAAACAAAAAAGAAAAGTGAGGTAGATCATATGTTTGAAACAATCAAAGAGTTAATCGTGGAGTCCCTGGGAATTGATGAAGAGCAGGTAACGATGGAGGCAAATTTTAAAGAAGATTTAAAAGTTGATTCCTTGGATTTATTTGAGATGGTCATGAGCCTTGAAGAGGAGCTTGATGTGGAAATTCCTACAGAGGATCTGGAGAAAATGGAAACGGTTGGTGATATCGTAAATTATGTGGAAGCACTTAAGAAATAAGCAGGAGCAGGACAATGAAGACAGAAATTACAAATCTGCTCGGAATTGATTATCCGGTTATTCAGGGAGGCATGGCCTGGGTCGGCACGGCGGAACTCTCCGCTGCCGTCTCTGAAGCCGGAGGACTCGGAATCATTGGTTCCGGCGGTGCTCCGGTTTCCTGGGTAAAAGAGCAGATTCAGAAAGTAAAGGAAAAAACGGATAAGCCGTTTGGCGTAAATTTAATGTTGTTAAATCCCGATGCAGATGCCATTGCCGCACTTCTTGTACAAGAGCAGGTAAAAGTTGTGACAACCGGAGCCGGCAATCCGGAAAAATACATGAAGGCATGGAAAGAGGCCGGTGTCCGGGTAATCCCGGTCGTGGCGAGTACTGCCCTTGCAAAACGTATGGAAAAAGCCGGTGCGGATGCCGTCATCGCAGAGGGGACGGAGTCGGGCGGACATATCGGTGAGACGACAACGATGGCCCTTGTGCCGCAGGTCGTGGACGCAGTATCCATTCCGGTGATCGCAGCCGGAGGAATTGCCGATGGAAGAGGGATGGCTGCTGCCTTTATGCTCGGTGCACAGGCGGTACAGATGGGGACGATTTTTGTTGCTGCAAAAGAGTCCATAGCCAGTGATGCCTATAAAAATAAGATCATACGTGCCAAAGATATTGACACCAAGGTGACAGGGAGAAGAAACGGTCATCCGGTCCGTGCTTTAAGAAATCAGCAGACAAGAGAATACTTAAGACTCGAACAGGAAGGTGCTTCCTTTGAAGAATTAGAAAAACTAACCCTTGGCGGTTTGAGAAAAGCCGTTGTGGAAGGGGATGTGATTCATGGAAGTGTAATGGCAGGGCAGATTGCCGGACTGGTAAAAGACAGCCGAAGCTGTAAGGAAATCGTGGAAGGAATCTGCAAAGAGACGCAGGATATTATGTTAAACCGTACACAGCAGTTTGTGGGAGGCGGAAGCAATGAGTAAGATCGCATTTCTTTATCCGGGTCAGGGAGCCCAGAAAGCTGGAATGGGACAGGATTTTTATGAAAAAAGCCCTCTGGCAAAGGAAGTATATGATAAAAGCTGTGAGATTCTTGATTTTGATATGAAACAAATCTGTTTTGAGGAAAATGAACTTCTTGACCGGACAGATTATACCCAGGCAGCCCTGGTTACCACCTGTCTTGCCATGACAAAAGAGATTGAGGCGAGGGGGCTGAAACCGGATATGACGGCAGGATTAAGCCTGGGAGAATATTGTGCCATCACAACAGCCGGG
This sequence comes from Eubacterium sp., assembly GCA_022776205.1. Classification (GTDB taxonomy): domain Bacteria; phylum Bacillota; class Clostridia; order Lachnospirales; family Lachnospiraceae; genus Anaerobutyricum. Next base: position 42 of record JALFIK010000223.1, on the reverse strand, counting down.
GGAATGTCGACAGAAGATGCCATTAAGATGGTATGGATCCGG
>JALFIK010000210.1 GCA_022776205.1 Eubacterium sp. | reverse complement strand
TCCGGGTTATCGCTGACAACTTTCTGGTTGCCCCGCACTGTGGAAAGTGCCTGAAGAAAACGTTCTCTGGTTACTCCATAAGCCTGGAACAGTTTCTTCACTTCCCCATTCGGATGTTTCAACAGTGACAGGAAAAGATGTTCGACGGATACGTATTCATCTCCCATGGCTTTCGCTTCATCTTCTGCACTGACCAGTACCTGATTTAACGACTTACTGATATAAACCTGACCACCGGAAACCTTTGGCTTCTTCTCCACCAATTGCTGCACCTGCTGTAAGAAAGCATCTTTATTGATCTCCATCTTCTCGATCAATTTGAGAATCAAACTGTCCTCTACTGTCAAGAGACTGTACAGGAAATGCTCCTGGTCGATTTCCGGGCTTCCATACTGATAAGCAAGCTTCTCACAGTTATTCACTGCTTCTAACGACTTCTGCGTAAATTTATTTATATTCATATAACTTCCTCCTGACCCGAAGATAATTTATTGTTATACTCTTCGTATAACACATATATACCACACGCTATTAGCCATGTCAAGTGGTGAGTGCTAATTTTATTAATTTTACATATTTAATTTACACAAAAAAAGCCGGAATATATTCCATACTCCAGCTTCAATAATCTTTGCATCGTTTTACTGTTCTTCTTCCGGATACTTAAATCCCCAGCTTTGTCTAATCTGCGTCATCAAATCCATTACATCTTTGGTATATTCCATATACATGCAGTCTTCTACGCCAGCTACTGTTTTTTCCATATCTTCAATTTCATAAACAAGGGCATCTTCTGTAGTGCCTGCATTAATTCGCTCTTTTTCTCCAGATTCTGTATAAGTAATGACTGCTTCCTCTCCCCGTGGATACTCATACATCTCAATATAGCCTTTTTCAAAAGCAATCATTCCCCTTTTGGGCTGCTTCGCGTGAAGAGATAATATAACAGTTGCCATTTCTTCTTCCTTATTTTTCAGCAATATGGAGACTTCCTCATCAACATTACTTGGGGCATACTTTACCTGAGAAAGTACATCCTCCGGTTTTGAGGACATAAACCATCTCACAAAGGAAAGGGCATAAACTCCAATATCAAGCATGGCCCCTCCGGCCAGATTCCGATTAAAGAACCGGTTTGTCATGTCATATTCCTTAAAGCTTCCAAAATTCATCTGAATTAATTTCAGGTCTCCCAATTTTCCTGATGCTATGATTTCATTTAACTTTTTATAAATCGGCATATGATAAATTGTCATAGCTTCTCCCAAAACTACTTGATTTTCCGATGCCAGGTGCAGTGCTTCGCTCAACTCTTCTGAATTTAAAGTGATTGATTTCTCACAAAGCACATGCTTTCCTGCTGCCAATGCTTTTCTTAAATATTTTATATGGGTATTATGAGGCGTTGAAATATAAATGATATCCACATTTTTATCTTCAAACATTTCATCAATGGAATCATAAACTTTTTCCACCCCATATTTTTCAGCAAACAAAACCGCTTTTTCATGAGTTCGATTTGCCACCGCGTAAAGTTTTCTTCCCTTTTTTTCCATCGCCTGCGCTAATTGATTTGCAATTACTCCACATCCTAAACTTGCCCAACGAAAATCTTTCATGAAATCTCCCTTCTTAATCTTCTTTTCTTGTGTAAGACACAATTGCATAGTCAACCATATGATTTTTAATGTTTTTCACATCAATATTCATGCCCATCGCATCCAAAGAAAAATGCTCCCCATCTGCCGGAACACGTCCCAAAGTATCCCAGACAAATCCGTTAAAAGTATCAAAGATCTCCGGAAAGGCAATTCCCAGTTCCTCCGATACCTCATCAAGCTGGGCACAACCCTGTATTCTCCACACACCATTTCTCAATTTTTTTATATCTGCCGGTTTCGGAGGCACTTCTTCTTCCTCGAGTTCACCGACCAGTGCCTCTACCAGATCATGAAGGGTGACAATTCCGCTCATTCCACCGTACTCATCCAGAATAACCGCAAAATAGGTCCTGCTCTTTTTCATGCTGGAAAATAAAGCATTTGCCCGCATATTTTCCGGCACAAAACAAGGCTGGTCTACTGCATGCTCCATGAGAAACTCTTTTGATTTATTCTCAGATCGAAAATAGTCTTTCGTATCCAGAATTCCCACCACGTCTTCCTGATTGGAGTCAATAATCGGAAAATGGGAATATCGACATCCACGAATCGTTTCCTCCCAGACACGGGCATCATCTTCCAGATGCAGACAGACCACATCCCGGCGACGGGTACTTACCTGCTCGACTGTTGTGTCATCAAATTCAAATACATTCTGGATCATTTTACTTTCTTCATTTTGAATTGTGCCCTGTTCTTTTCCCTCTGCAAGCATCATTCGGATCTCTTCTTCTGTCACCACAGTATTCTCCTCGTCCGGATTAATCCCAAATATTTTAAGAAAAAAATTTGCAGAGGCTGTAAAAAGCCAGACAAGAGGTGAAAAAACCTTCGATGCCAGGGATAAGAAACCGGACATCCCAAAAGCGGTTTTCTCCGATTTCTTCA
>JALFIK010000198.1 GCA_022776205.1 Eubacterium sp. | reverse complement strand
ATAGCATGGCAAACCTTTTAAATCAGTATAAAATTCTTGTGGAATTTTTAGGAAATATACTTGGCCCGGATTATGAGATTGTCCTGCAGGACTTATCGCAGAAAAGTCATTCGATTGTTGCCATTAAAAACGGTCAAATTAGCGGAAGGAAACCTGGCGGGCCACTGACCACGGCTGCTTTTGAGATGATATCAGATAAGGTTTATGAAAAAACGGATTTTTTGTGCAATTACAGGGGCATTGCACAAAATGGTCATATCCTGCGTTCATCCACTATGTTTATAAAAGATGATGGCGGAATTCCGATTGGTCTTTAATGCATTAATTTTGATGACAGCCGGTATAATGAACTGCATGAAAGACTTCTGAAACTGATTCATCCTGAAGAATTTATTACGAATGTATCGGCCCCGTCTAATTCTCTTACAGAAATTAAAAACAATGGGACGGGAAAAAAGATTTCGTCTGATATTACAGAAAATTATGCGATTGATGTTCCATCCTTACGTCAGAAAATTTTTGAAGATGCCACAGCGCACCTGACAACTCCGATTGATCGTCTGAATCAGAATGAGAGAAAAGAAATTATGATTCAGCTGAATGAGCAGGGTCTGTTTCAGCTAAAAGGGGCAATCTCCTTCGTTGCCAAAAGATTTTCCTGTTCTCCGGCAACGATATACCGTTATCTGAGTGAGATTACCAGTTAAACATATACTGTAAAGAAAAATTCCTTTAGTAATCAAGAGGAAATATCCTTGACAAATGTTTATTCAAATGATAGACTAAGGAAGTTGGTGATGCCAGAAAACATTCTGACATGATTATGCCGCTGTGGCGGAACTGGCAGACGCATACGACTCAAAATCGTACGGGAAACCATATGGGTTCGAGTCCCATCAGCGGCATCTCAACTGAATTAGGTAGAATTATGGATTTCATATAACAATGTTATATGAAATCTTTTTTATTTAATAGAAAATGGCACATTTTTCTATCAAATAACACCTCCTTTTTGGAAACGGGCAAAAAACGTGCATGAAAATATAAAAAGGCAGCGTTATTCATTGATTTCTCTTTCATGAAATCTTTGGATATCACTGCCTTTTTATTTTTAAAAATATTTCCGGCTACCCCATAAACCTGCTTTTTTTAAATCAAGGTATTCCTGATAGGCATCTTCTAATATCTGCTTTTCATTGGGAAATCTGAGAAGGTGATATGCTTCATGGTATTTATAATAGCCGGAGTCTTCAAAATATTCTTCTTTCTGTGGTTTAGAATAGTAACTGTCTGCCATCATCAGATACCAGTGTACCTGTTTTACGACCACATCCTGGGCGGTATTAAATGTATACTGGCTTTTTCCGATGTATTTTACAACAGAAGCATTTACCCCGGTTTCTTCTTGCACTTCACGAAGAGCAGTCTCTCTGTATTCCTCTCCTGGCTCTACTGTTCCCTTGGGCAACACCCATCCATCATACCTGTTTTTATAATTCTTATATAAAAGCAGGATCTTTCCCCGAAATATTACCACACCACCACAGCTTGTCGCTTTTATCATGATTATTTCCTCCTGTGCAACAATTCTGGTGTGCTTTACACTTACTCTGATTATAACAAATATGGAATTCCTTTGCAAGGGGAGTGGATTACTATTCCTCGACGGTTGTCGTTTCGTTGTTGGAACTCTCCTTCTCGTTATAATATTTTTTCATCTCATTATTATAATAGGAATTAAATACCCGTTTTGCAACAGGGACGGCATATTCGCTTCCGGCTCCGGAGCTTTCGACGATAACACAGACGGCCAGATCCGGTTCCCCGTCCACGGCATCATCTCCACTTGCATAGCCTACAAACCAGGAATGGGGATCTTCTCCTTCATTTTCCGCGGTTCCGGTTTTCCCTCCGGCTGAATAAAGATCTGTATCGAGGGAACGTCCTGTTCCGTCAGTAACCACGCTTCGAAGCATTTTTTTGATCTTCCTGGCATGTTTTGCATCAGTCAGTGTCCGATATTCTTCCGGTTTGCTCTGTTTAACCATAATGCCGTCCTCACTTTCAATATGATCGATAACATACGGTTTCATTAGTACGCCGTTATTTGCCATGCCGGACATAATAAGTGCATTGTGAAATGGTGTGACCAGTGTATTTCCCTGACCAATTACAGTCTGGGGAATCTCACTTTTCTTTGAGCGGGCGGTTAATTCAAACCGACTTTTCTTTACAGGAATATCGAAAGATATTTTCTGATTAAACAAACAGGTATTGTTTAATTTTGCAAATTGTTTAATATTCAATTTACTTCCTAAGGTGACGAATGCAGTATTACATGATTTGGAGAAAGCTTTTTCAAGATCTACTTCTCCGTGTTCTTCTCCTTCATAACAACGAATTTTTACGCTGTTTTTTATCGTCTGTCCATCGCAGTCATAAGTGAAATTCTGATAAGTATCCGGATTCTCTTCCATATATTCAAGTGCAGTTAATATTTTGTAAGTAGAACCTGGAGGATAAAGACCCTGGGTCGCGCGATTAAGTAAAAAGCTTTCGGAAGAGTCAGAGTTGATTTTATCCCAGATTTCATCCAGCTCATTTGGATCAAAATCCGGTTTAGATACCATGGCACGGATTTTACCGGTTTTTGGCTCGATGGCGATGACTGCTCCCCGATAATCATCGAGTGCCTCATAGGCTGCTTTTTGCAGACGGGTATCCAATGTGGTTACTACGGTATCTCCGGTATTCTTTTTACTGGAAACTCCGTTGCTGATCTGTTTCATCAGATTTTCATGGGATGTGAGCAGGTCAAGGTTACATACCGATTCAAGCCCTGCTTTTCCATAGCTCGCATAGCCTATGATATGTGCAAACATATTTTCATAAGGATATCGTCTGATCTCATCGCCTGCTTCATTGGAATCGGAATAGGCAAGAATTTTATCATTGGCACTCAGAATCTTGCCTCTTTTTGTCTGTTCTGCCATGGAAGTATATCTTTTATTATACGGATTCGTCATAATCGCCTGGCTGTCCATCACATCGAATTTAACCAGATAGGCAATCAGTCCGGCAAATAACAGGACGATTAAAAAGCAGGTATGATACATAAAACGGTTGGTTTTTAATTTTTTCCCATTCTGAGGAGTAAATAAGTTGCGGAATTTAGAAATTTGTTCCTGCTTCTTTTCGGAAATCGAAGCCCGCTGTATTGTCCGATTGTGGCTGTGACGGTGTGAGCTCTTCCCCGTTTTGCTGTTCTTCATCATCATCCTCCTTATAAGCTATGATAAATATGCCCTGCATGATTGCAAAAATTATCAGTGTACCGGCAACGGAACTTCCTCCATAACTAATCAATGGGAGGGTAACTCCGGTGGAAGGGATAAATTTCGTCACTCCTCCGATGGTAAGAAATACCTGGAAGATAAAGCATATGGAAAAACCATAAGCAAGAAGTTTATAAAATCTTCCCCGGACATCCATGGCAATTTTTAAAAAGTGAATAAACACTCCCAGGTATATTAAAATAAGGCAGACTGAAAATAGCATGCCAAATTCTTCTGTTATGGCAGAAAAGATAAAATCACTTTCCACAACAGGAATATCATTTGGCCTTCCCTGTGTCAGTCCGGTTCCAAACCATCCGCCCGAACCAATGGCAAAAAGGGACTGGGTTATCTGATAGCCACTGCTTTCAATGACAGACCATGGATCTTTCCACGCAATGAAACGAACCCGGACATGGGAGAACAGAAAATAGGCAATTCTCGCTGCCACGGCTCCCACCCCCAGACCTCCCAGGAGATAGATTTTCCTTCCCGTCGAAACATAACATAAAAAGATATAAACGACAAAATAAATCAGTGCACCACCCAGATCTTTTTCCAGAATCAAAATCATTACATGCACCGCAGAAAAAACTGCGGTAACAAAAATACGTTCAAAATCCGGTTTTCTTTTGAGCATGGCAGCTATAAAGAATACGAAAGTGATCTTAACAAATTCAGAAGGCTGAAGGGCAATTCCGTGACCGAGAGATATCCAGTTGGTTGCACCATTCTGGGAAGTTCCGATTACAAAGACGGTGGATAAAAATATCATACCCAGCACACCGTAAAACCATCGCAGTTTTTTGAGCCACTGTGCCTTTTCCATAAAATGTGGAATCCATAATATTAAAAGTGAAACCGATGCAGCAATGACAGACTGTTTTACTGCAAGATCAAAAGACAGTCTGGTGAGCATGACAAAACCAATCAGCAAAAGAAAACAGGTGTGATTCATCATGATCCTGGAACAATCCACATAAATTCTTGAATAAACAAAAATCAGCAGTTTGAAAAAGAATACCTGTCCCAGATATAAAAATATGATTTTGGTATCCATTGTTTTGATAAACAATACTGCATAACATATAAAATGAAACAGAAACATGAATCGCTCCTGGCGGTCCATTCGTTTTGCCTGGCGTTGTTCTGAGGAAGGAAGAAATACAGTATAACAGGAAATTGCGTAAACTATGCACATAAAAATAATGATATAGTTTGAGCCCGATGAAATTAATTTAATCATATAAAAATCCTCCTTTCCTTTATTCGATTCCCCGCATCCAGTGGGTGTCCGGCTTTGTTTTTTTCGTGTCTGCACGAAATCCGTTCGCTTCCCAGAGAATATAGTTCTTTTTTATCGTGGAAAGCTCCTGATCTTCCACCCGGAATAAATCAAAACGTTTCCGATTTACAAAGTCCGCAATTTCTGACAGGTCTTCTCCAATCAGATTTCTGGCATTTTCCTGCCAGATAAGATTACAGCAATTTTTACAATGGGTTGTTACTGGAAGCTTCCGTTCTTGGCAATCAGACAGAAATAATAATTCAGGCTTTTTGTCACAGAAACCTGTTGTTTTTTTTACACACTGCGCAGACTGCATTAATACATTTCGTCCGTAAATCATTATCTCAAACCCGCCGGTGCGTTTCTCTTTATGCACGGAAGTAAGAAACTGTGCTATTTCTTTTTCAGATAATTCCACGGATAATTCGCGGGCATAAATTGACGGAAACAGGCGCTGGGTTTCATAAACGGAAGAGGCATTCCAGTGATAAAAGGACGCTCCCGTAATCATTTTTCCATGAAACAAATCTAATTCATCCAGATACTCTGCTTCATTAATATTATATACATATATTCCATACCATAAAGTATTGCAACATATTTTCTCAAGAGTTCTCCCTTGTGTTCGGAAAACGCGGGGCATGGCCAGATACATTCTTTTTCCTTTTAACATGCCCTTTTTGGCCAGTTTAATTAATTTTTCTTCTGCAAAAAAATCCCATGGAAGACAAATACTATCAAAAAAGTCATCCCGAAGGCAAAGTTCAAACTGCCGGCAATCATACACTGTTGCAATTCTTTCTTCAGATTCCACAGAAGGAAAGGTCATTGCGTCATTCATCACAGGATGATGAAAAACTGCAGGATCACGCTTTCCCCTTTCTTCCAGTGTTTTCTGCAGAAGAGCAAATCCGTTCTGTCGGAGTTTCTTGATGGCAGATATGGGAAGAAAACAGTCTTCTTCCATGATAATCTGCAATTTGTTCAGAAAAAAAGGAACCTGTCCCGTTTTATTCATCTGACGAGAAATCTCATTTTGGGAAAGAGGACTTTTCTGTGGTTTCTCCGGAACCGGACCATTCAGGACAACTCTTTCCTTCTGGCATACAAGCTCGAGTTCTGTTTTTGTTCCCGGCTTAAGTCTAAGTACGGCATCCACAGGATAAGACGCTCTCTGGCCGATAAATGTATTTTGAATTTTTTCACAAAGGGGCTGTTTGTGTCTGCGAAAAACACTCATGCCTGGTCTGATCTTTCCTCCTTCCGGGGTATTAAGTTCAATCTGATTTCCCCGGGAGAAGGATGAGTTTACATCGGACGGTACGGTAAGGATTATTTCCTTTTGCCCATCTTTTGTTAAAAAAAGAACAAGGACATCTTTGGGATAAACTGTATCGAAAAGCCTGATCTGGACCTTGTTTTTTCGAACAGATACCACTTCGCCGATTTTTCTCCCTGTATTTTTCGGCGAAACCGAAGCCATCATGTCGCTTCCATTATGCCGATTCCCATAGCCGGAGGTAAAACTGCCACGGCAATACAATTCTTCAAGATCATGCATATCTTTTGCATTTACCCGGAAATGCCCTCCTGTTTCTTTTATTCTTTTATATTCATCAAGATATTTACGATATATGGAAGTAACTCCGGCAACATATTCCGCATTTTTCATCCGTCCCTCTATTTTCAGAGAATCAACGGGAAGTTCTATAAGCTGCATAAGATTTGGAAGGAGACATAAATCTCTGGGACTCAGAAGATATTGCCCGTGCATTTTTCCGATTTTCTCACCATTTGCCCGACAAAGAGAATAAGGAAGACGACAGGGCTGGGCACACCGTCCCCGGTTTCCACTCCGGTTGCCGTCAAAACTGCTTAAGAGACACTGCCCGGAATAACAGTAGCAAAGGGCTCCATGGACAAATACTTCCACTTCCAGACCTGATTCTTCCCTGATTTTTTTAACCTCTTTATAAGATAATTCTCTTGCAGGAACTACGCGACTCATTCCCATTCTTGCCGCTGCTCTGGCTCCATAAGAGTTCGATATAGTCATTTGTGTGCTGCCGTGTATTTCCATGCACGGAAACTGCTCACGAATAAATGCTGCCGCCCCAAAATCCTGAACAATCACTCCGTCCAATCCTTCTTCATAGAGAGGAAAAAGATAGTCAAAAAGCTGTTCGGTAAGTTCCTGCTCTTTAAGCAGGGTATTTACCGTAAGATAAATCTTTTTCCCATAAAAGTGGGCAAAATGAAGTGCCTGTGTTATCTCCTCTTTTGAAAAATTGGAGGCATAAGCACGGGCACCAAATTGCTGACCTCCGATATAAACGGCATCTGCTCCTGCGCAAATGGCTGCCTTTAAATGTTCCAATTCTCCTGCCGGAGCAAGAAGTTCCGGCAGAAAGAAATCTGTGCTAACGGAGTCCATTTCCTGTCTCCAGTTCTATAATCTGTTTTTGCAATTCATTAACCTTCTTTTTATACTCTTCTACCAGTTTATCCGCATTATCCAGGCGCATTGTTTTATCCACCATATCCTGTTTTAATCGGTAGATCTCCTGCTCTTTTTCCAAATGGTCCTGTTGGAAGATTTCCCTTTCATCCTGCATTTTAAAGATTTCTTCTGTCAGATTTAATGCAAGGAGAATATCCCTGTATTCCTGTGATAATTTGGAATATCCCGGCTGTTTTTTTAACTCCCTGATTTTACCGTCTACATAGGAAGCCAGTTTCTGGAGATACGCTTCACTTCCGCCGGATAATAAATATACTTTATTGTCAATCACTACTGATAATCTTTTTTTCTCTTCCATATTTCCCTCTCCTGTGTATTTAATAAAGTTCCTGCGGAACCGGGTATCCGAGATGTTCATAAGCCAGGGCGGTAAGTGTCCTTCCCCGGGGTGTTCTGCGAATCAGTCCACGTTTAATGAGAAATGGTTCATAAACATCCTCGATTGTGCCGGAATCTTCTCCGATTGATGCGGCAAGGGTATCAAGACCGACGGGACGACCGGAAAATTTATCGATCATTGTACAAAGCAGATTTCTGTCCGTGGCATCTAGTCCCATATTGTCCACATCTAAAAGATCAAGAGCCATCCGGGCAATCTGTCCTGTAATAACACCGTCGAAACGAACCTGGGCAAAATCACGGACCCTTTTTAAAAGACGGTTTGCCAGCCTCGGAGTGCCACGGCTTCTTCTGCCAATCTCCATGGCTCCCTCTTCTTCGATTTCTACTCCAAGGAGGTCTGCAGAACGTTTCACAATAATGGTAAGTTCCTCGTCTGTATAGAATTCCAGGCGGCTGACAACACCAAAACGATCTCTTAACGGTGCAGTCAGCATTCCGGCTCTTGTGGTGGCCCCCACAAGAGTAAAGTGCGGAAGATCGAGGCGGATGGATTTTGCCGAAGGCCCTTTTCCAATCATAATATCAATGGAGAAATCTTCCATTGCCGGATATAATACTTCTTCTACCTGACGGTTCAGACGATGAATTTCATCAATAAATAATACATCTCCATCGGACAAACCGTTAAGGACAGCTGCAATTTCACCGGGTTTTTCAATAGCCGGTCCGGAAGTAATCTTAAGCTTACTGTTCATTTCATTGGCAATGATGCCGGCAAGGGTGGTTTTCCCGAGACCGGGTGGCCCATATAACAGGACATGGTCTAAGGCTTCCCCTCTCATCTTTGCCGCTTCGATAAAGATCCGGAGATTTTTTTTTACTTTTTCCTGTCCGATATAATCGGACAATGACTGTGGACGAAGGGTTCCCTCCACTGTGATATCTTCTTCCATCAGTTCTGTATTTATCATTCTGTCCATACATAATCACCTTATGAAAACGTTAAGATTACTTTGAGTGCTTCTTTTAACAACTGTTCCGCATCCATGGAAGATGCATCTTTTACATTATGTACCGCCCGGAAGGCTTCTCCGTTTGAATATCCAAGGGCCATAAGCGCCTGTATAGTATCGGAAACACTGTTTGCGTCCGTCATTACAACGGCTGGGTCGGTATCTTTCGTCCGTGCTTCTTCTGATTCCAGATCGGTAAGCTTAAGCTTATCCTTTAGTTCAATAATCATTCTTCGTGCACCTTTCGGTCCGATTCCCGGTGTCCTTGCGATACTTTTGACGTCCTCGCTGCAAACGGCATAGTACAAATCCTCGACAGTCATTGTGGATAATACAGACAGAGCGGCTTTCGGTCCGATTCCCGAGATTCCGAGAAGAATCCGGAATGTGTTCAGCTCTTCTTTTGATGAAAAACCAAAGAGCGAAAGGGCATCCTCCCGAACATACAGATAGGTATAAATCATCACTTCCTGGCCGGTGCTTATTTCAGACAGCATGCGGGAAGTGGTCTTAATCTGATAACCGATTCCGTGATTTTCAACAACCAGATATTCTTCTTCCTTATATGCGACTGTTCCTTTAATAAATGAAATCAAATATAATCTCCTGTTCTATTTATTTCTTTCATTAATAAAATCAGAACTTATATTCTGACTTATGACATGATAACATATTTTTCTTGATATCACAACTACTTTACTTTTCGCAGATTTCATCCGCCGTTTTCTTTTTTGTTCATTTGACAGAAAAACGAAACTCTGTTATGGTTATTTTGTTTTACTATTACGATGTAACCGGAGGGAATTATGCTGACATTTCAAAAGATTTTTTCAAAAAACGAAACACCTGTGGATATTTCCTCTTTTTTATTCTTTGATATAGAGACAACAGGATTTTCGAAGGAAAATACAATTTTGTATTTAATCGGATGTACTTATTTAGAGAAAGATCATTTTCAATTGATCCAGTGGTTTAATGATGATGGAACCAGCGAGAAAGAAATCCTTGAAAGTTTTCGGGAACTGGTTCGAAAAAAGAACTGGAAACTTGTCACCTTTAATGGACTTAGTTTTGATATTCCATATTTGAACAGGCATTATGAATTATTTGAAATGGAGTCTCCGCTCCCCTCGCATGAATCAATAGATTATTATTTTTATCTGAAACCCTTTCAGACTCTTTTTGGTATGGAACACGGGCGCCAGAAGGACTGGGAACGATTTTTAGGACTTGACCGGGAAGACCCCTTTGATGGTGGACAGCTGATTGAGGTTTATAAAACTTATCTTTTAAATAAGGAAAATTCCCTGTTATCCAGTCTTTTACTTCATAATGAAGAAGATATATCCGGCATGCTTTTTCTTCTTCCACTCTTTTCTTATCCTGCTTTACTTTCAGGAAAACTGGTGGTTCATCAGATTAACAGAGGGAAAAATAATTATGACGAATGGTCCGGGAGTATCCAGATTCACGGAGTTTTGGAATATGCCCTTCCAAGGGAACTCGCTGTTTCCTCTTGTGTGGGAGCACTGTCTGTGCTGGGGGAAAAATTCATCCTGACTGTTCCATATCTAGAAGGAATTCTAAAACATTTTTACAAAAACTATAAGGAATACTATTATCTTCCGGAGGAAGACAGGGCTGTTCATAAAAGTGTGGGATGCTATGTGGATCAGAAGTACAGAAAATCCGCCCGTGCGTCAACCTGTTATATCAAAAAAGAAGGAATTTTTTTTCATCTTCCCCGTGTGCAAAAGCACTACGGTTTTCGTATTACGAAAAAAGAATATGCGGTTCCTCTTTATCAGGCGGGGTATAAAAATCGGGACTGCTATATTGAATTTGATGATCTTTTTTCAGAAAAAGAAACGATAAATCAATATATTACGGATATTGTACGGGAGATATTCATTTCTTTTATCAATGAAAATACGAGCCGGGATACTATTTAGAATCCCGGCTTATATCTATTATTTCATTTCTTTTGCAAGAGCAGCAATTTGTTCCTCATTTTCCTTTGTCATTGCGGAACGAATGGAAACCGTTGTATCTGCAAAGGTAATGTTCTTACTCTTCTCAAAGGAAGATTTCATAATCTTTGCAGCCATCGGTGCCCAGCTTCCGTTTTCAATAAAACCAATCTTACGGTTCTGGTATCCTCTTTCTGTAAGATGATTAATAAATTCTCTCATGAATGGGAAAATGTCTCCGTTATATGTAGTCGTGGCAAGCACAATCTTTCCGTATCGGAAGGCATCTTCCACTGCTTCTGCCATATCATCTCTTGCAAGATCTGTAACGGCAACTTTCGGGCATCCTTCCTCTTCCAGTTTCTTTGCCAGGAGTTCCACGGCTTCCTTTGTATGTCCGTAAACCGATGTATAAGCAATTACAGTGCCTTCTGATTCCACACCGTAAGAAGACCATGTATTATACAGGTCTAAATAATATCCGAGATTTTCTGTAAGAATCGGACCATGGAGCGGACAAATTATATTAATTTCAAGGGAACCAATCTTCCTGAACAGATTCTGAACCATTGCACCATATTTACCAACGATACCAATGTAGTATCGGCGTGCCTCACAGGCCCAGTCTTCCTCCACATCAAGAGCACCGAATTTTCCAAAAGCATCTGCAGAAAAGAATACTTTATCCGTTTCATCATAGGTCATCATAACTTCCGGCCAGTGAACCATCGGTGCCATGACAAAGGTAAAGGTGTGTTTTCCGGTCGTTAATGTTTCTCCTTCTTTTACTACTTTCTTACGCTCGGCAAAGTCGGTTCCGAAAAACTGTTTCATCATCTGGAATGTTTTTGCATTTCCGACAATCTGTGCTTCCGGATATTTTTCTGCAAAGTTTGCAATATTCGCAGCGTGGTCCGGTTCCATATGCTGCACGATCAGATAATCCGGTTTTCTTCCCCCCAGAACATCTTCAAGATTAGAAAGCCATTCCTGGGTAAAATGAGCATCTACCGTATCAAATACAGAAATTTTGTCATCCATCACAACATAAGAGTTGTAGGCCATTCCATTTGGCACAATGTACTGTCCTTCAAATAAATCGATTTTGTGATCATTGACTCCGATATAACGGATATCGTCTGTTACCTTAACCATAATTCTTCACCTCGTATTGAATCAATCTCTTACTAAACTCTGTTACTTTTTTATCATTGTAACATATCCTTTATTATATAAAATTCAGAGACAGGATACAAGCATGGATTTGCTATTTTTCTTCCACGGTGCTGTATTTTATTAAAAACAATCCGAAAATACCAATTAAGAGGCAAACTGGCTGTGATATAAAGCGGCATAAAATCCATTTTTCTTAAGGAGTTCCTCATGATTCCCCTGTTCTATGATTTTACCATCTTTCATTACGAGAATCATATCTGCATTCCGGATTGTTGATAACCGATGGGCAACGATAAAACTGGTACGGCCTTTCATCATTTTTGCAAAAGCATTCTGAATTTTTTGCTCTGTCCTCGTATCAATGGAAGATGTGGCCTCATCAAGAATGAGCATCCTGGGTAAATGAAGCATTACCCGGGTAATACATAAAAGCTGTTTTTGTCCCTGACTCATTCCTTCTCCATCTTCCGTAATCCATGTATCAAGTCCCTGAGGCATTTTTCTGATGAAACTGTATGAGTGAGCCTCCTTTGCAGCTGCGATGATCTCCTCATCAGTAAATCCTTTTCTTCCCATGGTAATATTGTCCCGAATCGTTCCCGTACGCAGCCAGGTATCCTGAAGGACCATTCCATAGGAAGTGCGCAGGCTTCCTCGGGTAATTTCACGAATATCTCTTCCATCTACGGTGATCTTTCCCCGGTCCACATCATAAAATCGCATAAGCAGATTAATCATGGTTGTTTTCCCACATCCTGTCGGACCGACTATGGCAACCCGCTGTCCGCTCTCTACATTAAGATTCAGATCCTCGATAAGCGCCTTTGCAGGATCATACGAAAAATAGACATGGGACAGATTAATATTTCCCTCCGGATTTCTAAGAACAAGTGTACTCTTCTCTTCTTTTTCCGGTTCTTCCCCGATTAATTCAAAAATACGGGCAGCGCATGCAATGGCATTTTGCAGTTCTGTGATTACCCCGGATATTTCATTGAAAGGCTTCGTATACTGGTTGGCATAACTTAACAGACAGGTAAGCTGCCCCACACTTAATCTCCCGGATATTGCACAGAAAGCTCCGCTTAAGGCGACACTTGCATACACCAGACTATTTACAAAACGAGTGGATGGATTTGTAATGGAAGAATAAAAAATCGCCCGGAGAGAATATTGTTTTAACTTATCATTGATTTCTTCGAATTTACGGATGGCATTTTCCTCATATCCAAAAGCTTTTACTACTCTTTCTCCCCCGACGATTTCCTCAACATAAGAGGTCTGTTCCCCCCTTGTCTCAGACTGAAGTTGAAACATGGAGTAGGTTCGTGTAGCGATAAACCGGGCAACAAGGAGAGAAATCGGTGTGAGAAGTACTACAAGCAGAGCAATTCCCACATGAATTGAAAAGATAAAGCCCAGGGTTCCGAAAATGGTAATAATACCCGTAAAAAACTGGGAGAATCCCATCAGCAGTCCGTCGGCAAACTGATCTACGTCAGCAATCACCCTGCTCACAATATCTCCGTGGGAATGTCCGTCGATATATCGTAAAGGAAGAATTTCTATTTTCTTCATCGCCTCATTCCGGATATCTCTTGTGACATGGAAGGTGATATAATTGTTGCAAATATTCATGATCCACTGGGCAATTCCCGTAAGGACAACAACGAAGAGACCTTTTCTTAAAATTCCAGCAATCGCAATAAAATCTACCTGTCCTTTTTTCACAATAAAGTCGATGGCATTACCCACCAGAATAGGTACGTATAAAGTTCCGATAACAGTAAGAAGCGCCATGCAGACAGACACGAGAAAGAAGATGAAATATTTTTTCAGATATCGAAAAAGATTTTTGAGTGTCCGGGTTTTATTTTCCATTATGCTTCCTCCTTTTTATACTGTGTCTCAAAGATTTCTCTGTAGATTTCACAGGAATAGAGTAATTCTTTATGGGTGCCCATGCCGGCAATTTTTCCGTCATCCAGCACTAAAATAAAATCGGCATTCCTGATCATAGATGCCCGCTGGGAAACAAGAAACATCGTCGGATGATTGTTCATATTTTTAAGAGACTGACGAAGTTTTGCTTCTGTTGCGTAGTCAAGAGCTGATGCACTATCATCAAGAATTAATATCGAAGATTGCCTCACCAGTGCCCGTGCCAGGGTGAGACGCTGCTGTTGTCCGCCGGAAAAATTTTTCCCTTCCTGGCTTACGAAGGCATCCATGCCCCCTTCTTTTTTCATGACAAATTCTTCCGCCTGGGCAACTGCCAGTGCCTGTTTTAGCCGATCTTCCGATACACCTGAAAGCCCCATGAGGAGATTATCACGGATGGTTCCCGCAAAAAGCCGGGCTTTCTGAGGGACAACAGCAATATGCTCCCGCAGCGTATCATAAGTATACTCCCTGATATTTTTTCCATTAATGAGAATCTGTCCCTGCTGTGCATCATAAAATCGTGAAATCAGATGGACAAGAGTTGTCTTTCCTGAGCCAGTACCGCCTATGATTCCAACAGTCTGTCCGGGCATCACCCGGAAAGAAATATGTTCTATGGAAGGCTCCCTGCTTCCCGCATAAGTAAAGGACACATCCCGAAACTCTACACTAAGTCCCTTTTGTCCGTCAGCTAACTTAATTTCTTCTCCGCCCTCTTTCATTTCCGGGCATATGGATAACGTATCCTGAATTCTTCCAAAACATGCCATTGCCCGTGTGACGGAGATGATCAGATTTGCCAGTTTAATCAATTCCACAAGAATCTGGGACATATAGTTATAAAGAGCTACAACCTGTCCCTGACTGAGGGTCCCCAGACTAACCCGGATGGCACCGGTATGAATCAGTACAAGGATTCCCAGGTTGATAATCACAAAAGTAAGGGGATTGGTAAGTCCGGATATTTTTCCCGCAAATTTCTGCAAAGCGGTAAGGTGATCATTTTGTTCTGCAAATTTTTTATACTCTTCTTTTTCCTGGTGGAATGCTCTGATAATGCGCACACCGCTTAAATTTTCTCTTGTTGTATTTAGAATCTGATCAAGGGCTGCCTGTACTTTCTTATACATAGGCCGTGTAAGAAACATTACACCAAAGATAACAATTGACAACAGGATAATCACAAACAAAAAAATGAGAGCAGCCTTTACGTCAATGGTAAATGCCATGATCATCGCACCAAAAACGATAAAAGGGGAACGTAAAAAGAGCCGCAATACAAGATTGATACCGTTTTGTACCTGATTAATGTCACTGGTCATCCGTGTAATCAGGGAAGACGTTCCGATGGTGTCAAATTCCTGGTAACCGAGGGACTGGATATGGGAAAATAATGTACTCCTCATTTCCGATGCAGCACCCACGGCTGCTTTCGCAGCAAAATACTGGGCAGTGATGGAACAGGTAAGACCGATGGCTGCTAAAAGGAACATGACAAGACACATTTTTACAACATGTTCCCGGTCACCCGATACAATTCCTTTATCGATAATGGATGCAACAACCAAAGGAACAAAAAGCTCAAAGAAAGCTTCGAGCATTTTAAATAAGGGCGCCAGGATACTTTCTTTTTTATAATTTTTCAAAAAATATAATAAATTTTTCATTTTTTTATTCCCTTTCTTTTTCCTGTTTCAGTTTATCACTTTCCGCTTAGTATGAAAAGCCCTTCTCTATTATTTGAAAAAATGTTTTTCCTGTGGTATACTTAAAGGCAATTATTAAATTAACTTTGTTGAGGTGACTATCTATGCGGGAGAAAAATAACGAATCTGCGGAAAATTATCTGGAGACCATCTTAATTCTTAGTAAAAAACTTCCTGTGGTCCGCTCCGTTGATATTGCCAACCATCTTGATTATAAAAAGTCCAGCGTAAGTATTGCCATGAAGAATCTCCGGGAGAAGAATCATATTACAGTTACTGACGCAGGGTATATTTATCTGACAGAGTCCGGAAAGGCAATTGCCGAGATGATTTATGAACGTCATCAGCTTCTCACTTCCTGTTTAAGGAGACTGGGTGTTGATTCTGAAATTGCAGAAAAAGATGCCTGTAAGATCGAGCACGTAATTAGTAAGGAAAGTTTTGAAGCGATTAAAAAGTACGTGAGTGACAATGTGATGGAAGTAAATACATAGGTATTATTAGAATGGCAGGGAAACAGGTTTCACTGATTTTCCTGCCATTCTTTTTTACTCGTCTGCACCCATCATATTTTCAAGAAATATTCCGTAACCCTTTGTCGGATCGTCTACAAGAACATGAGTTACCGCACCGGCCAATTTTCCGTTTTGGATGATCGGACTGCCACTCAGTCCCTGTATGATTCCTCCGGTGAGGCGGAGAAGTTCCGGATCCGTCACTTTTATCCGGAGAGATTTTAAGGAATTTTTGTCTTTAGAGAGAACTTTTTCAATTTCGATTGTATAGTCACGGCTTTTCCCGCTTATACTACTTCGCAGATAGGCATTTCCCTTTTTTACCTCGTTTTTTGAAGCGACGGGTAAGGGATCGCCGACGCAGAAATCGGTCTGGCATTTTGAAAGCTTCCCCCGGATACCGCCGTTTGTATTTTTGGAAACAGATCCCAGGTAGTTTCCCGGAAAATAATCGATGGTTCCGATAATCTCTCCCGGATTTCCCGGCTTTCCTTTCAAAATGGAAGAAATACTGGTCCGATAAATACTGCCACCTTCAATTTTAAGCCGAATACCGAGATTATTATCGCTGATTCCGTGACCGAGAGCAAAAAAAGTTCCATCATTTTTAATAGCGGTTACCGTACCGATTCCCTGTGTATCATTTCGAATCCAGATACCAAGCTGATAACATTCGTTGTCCTTCGAAAAAACCGGTCGTAATTTTACTGTCGAAATTCTGTCATTTCGTTTAATTGTCAGTATTATATCCCTTTCTCCGTTTCGCTGAAGAAGGCGGATAAACTGTTTTTTTGATGTGATTTTGTTTTTATTTAATTTTAAAATATAGTCCCCTGCTTTTAATTTACAATCCGCGGGGGAAACAGTGCGTCCATTTTCTGCCTTTATTTTCTGAATTCCCAGCACTAAAATTCCATCGGTTTTAATATAGATTCCAATGGGAACGCCGGATGCATATACAAATTCTTTTACGTTGTCCGAAGAAGCCGACAGAGATTCTTTGTGCAGGTAATTTCCGTAGCCTCCTAAGATGGAAAGTAAAAGAAGCAGCACAAGAAAATAATAAAGTCTTAGTTTTTTTCCCATAAAAAATGCCTCCATATTTAAGTTTTCACTTAGTATGGCAGGCATGTTATTTTTTCAAACAGACATATTTTACTTTAAAAAGCTGTTCTTATTCTGAATATTCCTTTTTATAAAAAAATTGTTCAGGAAAAATTTTCCTTTCGAAAATTACAGGTCAGGTTTCTCATCTCCCTGGCATTTTCAAGGACAGTATCGGTTATTTTGGCTCCTCCCAGCATTCTTGCAAGTTCTCTGACAGATTCTTCTTCGGAAAGCGGATAAATATTGCTGATCGTCGAATTGCTGTCACTTGTTTTTTCAATTAAAAAATGAGAATCTGCCATGGCAGCAATTTGTGGCAGATGAGTGATTGCAATTACCTGGCGATCTTTGGCAATAATGGCAAGTCGCTCAGATACTTTCTGGGCAGTTCTCCCGCTGATTCCCGTATCAATTTCATCAAAGATCAGTGTTTCAATCCCTTCTTCATCCGCAAGCACTGATTTGATGGCAAGCATAATCCTTGATAATTCACCTCCCGATGCAATTTCATGGAGCGGGCGCAGTGCTTGTCCGGGATTGGTGGAAATCATAAAACAAGCCCTGTCCTTTCCCTGAGAAGTAAAATGTTGTGTTTTTTCAAAAGAAACGGAAAATTCCACATTCAGGAAATTCAAATCGAGAAGAGCATCCTTTACTGCACTGACAAGTGGTTTGGCAGCATCCTGACGGAGTCTGGTAAGCCGGTCACATTCTTCCTCCAGCTTCCGGGAAATATTTGTGAACTCTCGTTTTGCTTCCTCCATATATTCTTCATAATGAAGGAGCTGTTCATATTTATCCACACTCTTATCATGATAATTCCGGATTGCTTCCAGAGAATCACCATATTTTGCCTTTAAATGATTAATCAGATTCAGGCGATCTTCTATTTCAGAAAAAGTTTCTTCGTCAAACTCCATGGAACTGATGTAGGAGGAGAGATCCCGGTTAAAATCATTGAGAAGAGCATCAATGGTTTGAAGCTGTGAAGAAAGTTCATCTGTTTCTTCATCCAGTTCTTCCACTTCATTCATTTTTTGTACCGCATCACCAATCAGATCTCCTGCACAACCATTTTGTTCAGATAGAATTTCATGGATAAAGGAGCAGTCTGATAAAATTTCCCTCGCATGAGACATTCTGTGGTATTCTTTTTCAAGAGAATCATCTTCTCCTTCTTTTAAAGCCGCCTCTTCAATTTCCTGAATTTCATACTTAAGAAATTCCATCTCCCGCAGTTTCTGTTCCTGCCCAAGGGTCTGCTCTGACAATTTCTTTTCCAGAGTCTGATATTCACAAAACAGTGTAGAAACCTTCTTTTTTACCGGATCGATTTTCTCTTTTTGATAACTGTCAATAATGGCAAGATGATTTTGGGGATTTAAAAGAAGCTGATTCTCGTGCTGACCGCTTAGATCAAGAAGAAGGGGAGACAGTTCTTTCAGCTTGCCTATGGAGATGCTTGTATTGTTTACTTTATTAATTACTCTGCTGTTGGTAATTCTTCTTGAAATAATGATTTCTCCATCTTCGAAAGGAATTTCCAGTTCGTCCATTTTATTTTTTACGGCCGGACTGTCTGTATGAAAGACCAGTTCAATCAGTGCATCCCTGCATCCGTTCCTAATCATATCTTTTGGAATTCTGGCTCCAAGTGCCGACTGAATTGAACCAATCAGAATGGATTTACCCGCGCCGGTTTCACCAGTCAAAATATTCAAATGATTCGTAAAATCCACTTCTGCTTCCTCGATTAAAGCCAGATTTTTAACATGTAAGTTTATAAGCATAGCATCCTCCGATGTCATTCCATTCCTTTTATGATTGCTTCGATTTCTCTTTTCGCTTCCGGAACCATGGAAGTTTCTTTGATGACACACATAATTGTATCATCCCCGGCGATACACCCGACAACGCCGTGAATTGCAGCAGAATCAATGGCTGCCGCACAGGCCATGGCCATACCTGATACGGTTTTAATGACAAGAATATTTTCTGCACTTTCCATATGGACAATTCCCTCGGATAAAACCCTTCGGTATTTATTCTCCATATGCACATTTTCTGTCTGGATCGGTGCATATTTCTGCCGTCCGGTGGAACCGGTCACTTTCATAAGCCTCAATTCCCTGATATCTCTGGAAATCGTTCCCTGGGTTGAGGGAAATCCTGCTTCTGAAAGTTTTCGGGCAAGTTCTTCCTGGGTTTCAATATCATTTTCCCTGATCAGTTCCAGAATTTTTTCCTGACGTTTCCCCTTCATATCTCTCTTCTCCTGTCTAATTTTATAAAAGCTTTTGTTTTAAAATTTCTACAAAGCTGACTTCCGTCACTTTAATAAACGGTGTGACTTCATCTGATTTATATATTTTAACTTCATCTCCGGGACAAAGGCTGATCCCCTCTCTTCCATCAAAAGAAAGAACGGCTTCCTCTCTTATGTTACTTCGGATTTCTTCTACTTCTACCGTCACGACGTCTTCCTTTGCAAGGACCACACTTCTGGCTGTAAGAGAATGAGGGCAGATTGGGGTAATGACAAAATTTTTACAGGTGGGATTGATGATTGGACCGCCGGCGGACAGATTGTAACCGGTTGATCCCGTCGGAGTACAGACAATTACCCCATCCGCACGATACCGGTCTATCTCTGCACCATTGATTTTTACTTTCAAACCAATCACCCTGGATGCTCCGGCACGATTAATATTAAAATCATTTAATGCCATATAGGTTGCTTCTTTTTTTCCCTTTTTATAAACCTCTGCGGTCAGCATGATACGGTTTTCCACCTGATACTGATCATGGAGAAGCATATCGAGTGTTTTTGACAGGTCAGACAGGTTAACATCTGCAAGAAAACCAAGAGTACCCAGGTTGATTCCAAGCAGTGGAATATTCGTTCCGACAAGCATTCTTGCTGCGGCAAGAATCGTGCCGTCTCCTCCGATGACGAGAATACACTGCGTCTCCTCGGGTATATCAATCTGTTCCACTCCGTCCCTGTCATACCGGTCATACACATGACACACGGCATCCATTCTTTCAATATGACGGCGAATCTGTTCTGTAATTTCAAGATTCGTATCTTTTTCTTTATTTGCTATAATTAAAAAATGATTCATTCTGGTCTATTTTACGGCATCCCGATGAGAGAAAGCCTGGTGGGAAGACAGGACAACTTCAGGAATCACATCATCGGTAATTACACTTTCCTCCGGTCTGTTTATTAAATGTAATAAATATTCGATATTTCCTTCCGGCCCCTTGATTGGAGAAAAATCAAGGTGGAGCAGGGAGAATCCAATCGCAGTAGAAAAATTCATAATTCGTCGAATCACATCTTCATGAACTTTCGGATCTCTTACCACACCTTTTTTTCCGACTTTTTCCCGGCCTGCTTCAAACTGTGGCTTAATCAGGCAAACGACTTCTCCTCCTTCTTTCAGACAGGCTTTTACCTGTGGAAGAATTTTTGTCAGAGAGATAAAAGACACATCAATGGATATAAAATCAGCCTCTTCTCCGATATCTTCCGGTTTAACATAACGCATATTGGTTTTTTCCATACAGACAACGCGGGGATCATTTCTCAGTTTCCATTCAAGCTGTCCCCTTCCCACGTCGATGGAAAAAACCTTTTTTGCTCCGTTTTGCAGCATACAGTCTGTAAATCCTCCAGTGGAAGCTCCCACATCCATACAAACTTTCTGCGCAAGGGAAAATCCAAAATTATCAACTGCCTTTTCCAGTTTCAGGCCACCGCGACTTACATATTTTAATGTGGATCCATGAATTTCAATTGATTTTGCCAGTGTCTCATCAAATGTCGTCCCGGCTTTGTCTTCTCTTTGTCCATTCACAAAAACAACACCGGACATGATCATTGCTTTTGCTTTTTCTCTGGAGGGAGCCAGTCCCTGTTCAACCAGTAATACGTCTAAGCGCTGTTTCATTTTTCATTCATCCTATCTATTATCAATTTTACAATAGAGCTGCTGTCAATCCCAGCCATGCTTCTTTGTTGTGCCACTGTGGCATGCGGGACAAAACAATCCGGGATTCCCAGAGTAACCAGACGGGTATCGTAATTATTTTCATGGAGGAAGGACGATACTCGCTGTCCGTAACCTCCACTTTTTTCGTTTTCTTCTACGGTGACGATCAGAGAATATTTTTCTGCCACCATGTGGAGCATATCCTCATCTGCGGGGCAGATAAATCGCACATTCACAAGTCCCGGAGTAATACCGTTTTCTTCCAGCATTTCTATCGCTTTCTCACATTCTTCCATAATATTACCAACAGATAAGATGACTACATCCCGTCCTTCCTTAATGATTTCGCTTTTTCCCAGACATATGGGTGCATTATGGGCAGGGAGGCCGTCATAAATACTTCCCCTCGGATACTTCATTGCCACCGGGCCGTCGTATGCTGTGGCAAATTCCATCATAGATATCACTTCTGTAGCATTTTTTGGTGCCATAAGTACCAGATTCGGAATGTGACTTAAGTAAGAGATATCAAAAATACCCTGATGAGTTTCCCCGTCGGCACCGACAAGGCCGGACCGGTCTATACAGAAAAAAACGGGAAGCTTCTGAATGCACACGTCATGGAGAATCTGGTCATAGGCTCTCTGAAGGAAAGAAGAATATACGGCAAAGACCGGGCGAAGGCCTGCTGCAGCAAGTCCTGCGGCAAAGGTTACAGCATGCTCTTCTGCAATTCCCACATCAAAAAAGCGGTCCGGATACTGTTTCTTAAAAGAGGAAAGCCCTGTTCCGGATGGCATCGCAGCTGTGATTGCTACTATTTTTTCGTCGTCTTTTGCCAGCTGAATCAGCTTTCTGGAAAATACTTCCGTATAAGTTTCCCTCGTCTTTTTGTTGAATGAGTTTCCGGTTTCTTTATCGAAAGGACCAATCCCATGATATTTTTCCGGGTTCTTTTCTGCAAAAGAGTATCCTTTTCCCTTTTTCGTGATGGCGTGAATAAGAATCGGACCTTCGTGGCGCTTTGCCCGGTTGATTGCCTGAATCATTTCATAAATATCATGTCCGTCTACCGGCCCGTAATAGGTAATGTCCATGTTTTCAAAAAGCATTCCGGGAATAAAAAGCTGTTTGATCGAATCCTTGGATCGTTTCAGTGCTTTCGCCACATGGCGCCCCACACCCGGAATATTATTTAGAGCATTTTCCACATTTTCCTTGAATTCGGTATAACTTTCCCTTGATCTTAAATCATTAAGATAACGGCTCATCCCGCCTACATTTTCAGAAATAGACATTTTGTTGTCATTTAAAATAATAATAAGGTTCTTTTTTTCTTTTCGAAGCAATGATAAATTATTCAGTGCCTCATAAGCCATCCCTCCGGATAATGCACCGTCCCCAATCAGGGCGACAATTGTTTCATCCTTTCCCTGAAGATCCCGTGCCATTGCCAGTCCAAGAGCAGCAGAAATCGATGTGGAACTATGTCCTGTCCCAAAACAGTCACAGTCACTCTCACATCGTTTTGGAAATCCGCACAGGCCGTCTTTCTGTCTTAATGTTTTAAACTCATCTTTTCTGCCGGTAAGAATTTTATGAATATAGGATTGGTGACCTACATCAAAAACAATCTTATCCTCAGGAAAATGAAGACAGATATGAAGTGCCATGGTAATTTCCACAACACCTAAGTTTGAAGCAAGGTGTCCACCGGTCCGGCTTACATTGTCAATTAAAAAATCCCGGATTTCCTGTGCAAGAACAGGATATAGTTTTGGTGGAATTTTTTTTATATCATTCGGTTTATTTATCTGATTCAGTAAACGTCCCATTTCGTTCCTCCGAAAGGTCTTTTCTATTTTTCTCTTCCGACCAGGTACAAGAGCAGCTGTCTCAAAAATTCATTTTTATAATCTAAACTGTCAAAAATGGAAAGTGCCTCCTGTGTATACAGCCTGGCATCTTCTTTTGCCTGAGTAAGACCTTTCATAGAGACATAAGTATTTTTTCCGTTTTTTTCATCGCTTCCTGCGGGTTTTCCAAGCTTTTCACTGGTACTTTCCACATCCAGGATGTCATCTTCAATCTGAAAGGCGATTCCCGTTTTTGACGCAATCTGTTCCACTGCCTTAACTTCTTCTTCTTTTGCTCCGGCAAGAACAGCACCAATCATCATGGCACATTCAATCAGAGCAGCTGTTTTATTTTCATGAATATAAAGAAGTGTCTCAAAAGAAATTTCCTTCTCTTCTTCCTCCACATCAACAACCTGTCCCCCGATCATACCGTATATTCCCGGTTTTTTACAAAGAATCTGAAAGGCCTTCGCAATCTTTATATCTTCTGATGCTCCGGTGAATGCTTTCGACGCTGTTTCAAACGCATAATTAAGCAGTGCATCCCCCGCCAGGATAGCCATCGCCTCACCAAATTTCACATGGGCCGTTGGCATTCCCCTTCTCAGATCGTCGTTGTCAAGAGCCGGCAAATCATCATGAATGAGCGAGTAAGTGTGGATCATTTCAATCGCTGCCATGAAAGGTTCAATGACGTTATCGTTATTTCCCCCAAACATCCGGTAAGTTTCTTCCATAAGCATGGGGCGGAGTCTTTTCCCGCCGGCCTTTACCGTGTAATTCATGGCACGAAGAACCGTCTTCTGCGGACCGGCCTCCTCCGGAAGATACTTATCAATAATCTTTTCAATTCTCCGGATTTTCTCCGGAAGCTGGTCTTTTATTGACTGATTCATTTTGACCCTCCTGTAATATTATTATCTCTTTTTCTGTTTTATCCAGTGTCTGAGCACATTTATCCAAAAGTTTTATTCCTTTTTTATACAGGTTCATGGAATCAGATAAACTGATCTCATCTCCCGACAGTTCTGAAATGATTTCATTTAATTCAGTAAACGCATCTTCTATTGAAAATTTCGATTTTGCCATGATTATCCTCTAATTCATCAATATTTCTTTCTTTGTGGAAATCGGAAGTACCTGTGCGGTGCCGTCGGAAAAAGTAAGGGTCATCTCCTCTCCTTTTGTAACGCCATCGACGGACACAACGGGTTTCCCCACCTGGTTTTGTACAAAAACATATCCTCCCCGGAGTCGTTGTGTTGGTGAGAGTGCAGACAGACGGTCAAGTAATGTCTGAAATTGTCCCTTTTCCACATTGATTTTATCTTTCATAACTGAAAAAAGCTGTTGTTTTAATTGTTGATACTGCATTTTTTGTAACAGCAGTTTTTGATCCGGTCGAAATGCTGTAAGCTCTTTTTCCAGAGCAAGATATTGTTTCTGATACCGGATAATCCGGTCCTTCATCTCCTGATTCAGTATGTCTCTGAAGTTTTCAAGGCGCGTAAACAGAGACATTATATCAGGAATCGCCAGTTCACAGGCTGCAGATGGCGTTGCCGCCCGCACATCTGCACAGTAATCGGCAATTGTCATATCAATTTCGTGTCCGGTCCCGGAAATGATCGGTGTTTGTGCCTCGTAGATTGCATCGGCAACAGCCATCTCATTAAATGCCCAGAGATCTTCTATTGAACCTCCGCCTCTGCCGATAATGATAATATCCATATCTATTCGGTCTAGGAAACGAATTCCTTCCGCTATTTCATAAGCAGCTCCCTCTCCCTGTACTTTTGCCGGGTAAAGATAAAGCTGTATTCCAGGATTTCTTCGTTTTGCAATACTTTTAATATCTTCGATTGCTGCTCCGGTAAGTGCAGTCACGATACCGATTTTTTCAGGGTAAGGTGGCAGGGATTTTTTGCGTTCAAAATCAAAATAGCCTTTCCGGGATAATTCCTGTTTTCTCTTTTCATACTGAATATAAAGATCCCCTTTTCCGGACAATTCGATTTCACGGGCATACATCTGATAAGTACCCGTCTGTTCGTAAACAGATATATTACCGCAAACTATGACAGACTGCCCGTCTGCAAGGGAAAAAGTTAGTCCTTTCCACCGGTCTGATGAGAACATGATACATCGAATCGAACTTTTTTCATCTTTTAATGTAAAATATATATGCCCGGAAGAATGATATTTACAGTTGGAAACTTCCCCTTTCAGATAGACTTTTTTTAACGCATAATCACTTTCAAAAATCCGATGAATATAGGAATTAATCTGTGTTACAGAAAATATATGTTTCATCTTTTTCTCCATTGTCTGTGACCGTCAAAGAAAAAGCGGCGAAGAAAGATGAATTCCGCACCGCTTTGTTTCTTCAGTTCAATTATCACAGGTCACGAATTATACGCTATGCCAGCTTTGCAAGGACTCCGTTTACAAAACGTGGTGCTTCCTCACTGCAGTAAATCTTTGCCAGCTCTACTGCTTCATTAATTGCCACACCAACCGGAATCTTCTCATCGTTCAAAATTTCGTACACTGCAAGTCTCAAAATTGCAAGCTCTGTTTTTCCAAGACGTTCCAGTCTCCAGCCTTCACAGATGGAATGAATCTTCTCATCGAGTTGTGGCAGATGTCCCAGAATATCTTCCATCTTTCTTTTGATGTAATCCCGGTCTTCATCCTCCATATCCGGTCTCTCGTCAAAATACCATCCCATCTGCTCCTGCAACTCTTCCGGTGTGTTAAATTCTATGCGAAACAGCAAGAGAAAAATAGTTTCTCTTACTTTTCTTCTTGACATTTTCATCTGTTATCCTCCGTCGTCCTTCGTATGATCAGCCGCTCTATTCTCCGTCCGTCTGGATTCCTGCAATACGGATATTCACTTCAGAAACATGAAGACCGGTCATCGTCTCAATGGCATTCTTTACCTTATCCTGTACTTCCTCTGATGTTTTCGGAATGCTGACGCCATATTTTAACACCAGATTCAGGGAAACTTCCACTTCTTCTCCGGAAATGGCAACTTTCACTCCTTTGGAAAGTTTCTTCATCCCAAGGATGCTGACGATCTCGTTCGTAATATTGCCGGACATTTTGGCAACACCGTCCACTTCTGTAGCCGCAAGACCGGCAATGACGGCAACCACCTCATCTGCAATCTGCACCTGACCAACCTCTTCTATGTTATAAACATCATGTTTAATCTTTGTATCTTTCTCTTTCTCCATGGAAACCTCCTTTTGCCTACACATTCTGCGAAAATCTGCATTATAAATGTAAACAATTTTATAACGATTTATTCTTTTATTATAACAGACATCCCCAGTTTTGCAACAAAAATCTTATGGTGCAAGATAAGCCTCCATGATCTTTTTGTTTACATTTTTCCCGATTTCATCATAAACCGGCTGTGCTTTTGTGCGAATCTGTTTCCGTACTTTTTCCGGGAGATTAATAATTTGTGTTCCACTGTCACATATCACTTTTTGTTTTTCACTGATTCGTTCATCGGAGGCAGTTCTCGCTTCCTTCTTTGCTGTTTGTGCAGCACGGGTAATAATATTCTTCGTTTCATCAGGAAGATTTTCATAAAAGTCTTCATTTACGATCAGAGATAATAAATGCGGAAGGTGATTTGTGTTGACTATATAATCCTGCTGTTCATACAAACGGTTGGATACGATGACTTCGTATGGATTTTCCTGCGCATCAATTGTTCCCTGTTGAAGACCGATATAGACTTCACTGAATGTCATAGGGGTAGGTGCCGCCTTTAATGTTTTCCAGAAATCCATATGATAACTGTTTTCCATCGTTCGTATCTTTTGTCCTTTAAAATCTGAAATATCCGTTATTTCTTTATTTGTTGACATCACCCGAAATCCCTGATCTGCATAACCAAGCAGATGGTACCCGGCTTTGGTATACACTTTTTCCACCTGGGTATAGAAAACTGGGTCATCTACTTTTTCCCGGACCTCTTCAATCGTGTTAAAACGACAGGGAATGTCAAATACTGCAAGATCCGGCAT